>JALOPC010000342.1 GCA_025454095.1 Syntrophales bacterium
GGGCTCGTTTAAAAAAAGGAAGCGCGGAAAAACCATGAGCGTCCCCGTTGACCCCGAGGTCGTTGAACGGCTCCGGAGCGCGAAGCGGCTCCAGGGGGAAGGTGCGGGCGGCGGGTTTGCCTTCGACCTGGACCTGTCGACGCCTGCGCTGGCCGTGGCTATCCACGCGGGGCACAATGTCCGAGGGGAACTGCTCCCCCTGATGCGGATTTCGGAAGCGGATCGCCTCTTCGAGGAGGACCCTGCCACGGACCGGATGATCCGGGGGGCTGCCAACGCCGTCTGGGGCCTGGACTCGCGGGCCGAGTATGACCTGAACCGCCCCGTTGAGCGTGCCGTACCGCTGACGGCGGAGCATTTCTGGGGCGTTCAGGTCTACCGCGAAGCCCCGACCCTGGCCATGGTGCAACGCTCCCTCGAGAAGCACGAGGCGTTCTATCGGTTCATCGGCAGCTGCATCCGCGTCCTGCTGGAGCGCTTCGGCGTCTGCGTCGTCTACGACATCCACTCCTACAACCTCTCCCGCCAGATCGAGAAGGGGATCGCGAACCCTCCCGTGTTCAATCTCGGGACGGCCCTTCTCGACCGTTCGCGCTGGGGCGGGCGGATCGATGACTGGCTGCGCGAGCTGGGCCGGATCGAGATCCCGGGGCTCGCCGTCACCGTGGAGGAAAACCGAGTGTTCACCGGTGCGGGCGAGCTCTGCAGCCGCCTGACGGGATGGGACCGCAACATCCTGGTCCTCCCCACGGAGGTCGCCAAGGTCTACATGGACGAGCGAACGGGCGCCCTGAACGATCCCGTCATCGAGGCCGTCGGCCGCGGGTTCCGCCGGGCCATCGCTGTGCACACCCCACCGATTGACCGGTGACAAATCCCTTTCCCGCTTCCGCCGATCTTCTCATTTCATCCCCGCCGGCGATCCCGGAAAAACCCTTGAACCCTGGAACGATATCATTTAGCATTTGACACAACACATTCACGTCACGTCGTGTCCTGCCGCTTCCCGTCATCGCATCCGGGGGGAAGCGGTCCCACTTTCACGCGGCTAACCTTTTCGTTGTGAAACCACCCCGAACCCATCGGACAAACGCACGCAGCACGTTGCCAGATAAAAAAGGAGGCGTCATGAAGCGACAGGCCTTGCTTCTGCTGACGGTGGCGTTGATGTTGCCGCTTGCGGCCATACCCGCCGGGGCGGCGGAGAAAAAACCGAACATTCTCGTCATCTGGGGCGACGACATCGGCCAGTTCAACATCAGCGCCTACAACCAGGGCATGATGGGCTACAGGACGCCGAACATCGACAGCATCGCGAAAGACGGGGCGCTCTTCACGGACTGGTACGGGCAGCAGAGCTGCACCGCCGGCCGGGCCGCGTTCGTCACGGGGCAGTCGCCCATCCGCACCGGTCTCACCAAGGTCGGCCTGCCCGGGGCGCCCGAGGGCATGAAAAAGGAAGACCCGACGATTGCCACGCTGCTCAGGGCGCGGGGCTACATGACCGGCCAGTTCGGCAAGAACCACCTCGGCGACCGCGACGAGATGATGCCGACGAAGCACGGGTTCGACGAGTTCTTCGGCAATCTCTACCACCTCAACGCCGAGGAAGAGCCGGAGAATCCGGACTATCCGAAGGACCCCGGGTTCAAAAAGAAGTTCGGCCCGCGAGGCGTCATCCACAGCTTTGCCGACGGCCGCATCACGGACACGGGCCCCCTGACCCGGAAGCGCATGGAGACCATTGACGAGGAGGTCACCGCCAGGGCGATCGACTTCATGGAGCGAGCCAAAAAGGCGGACAAGCCGTTCTTCCTCTGGTGGAACTCCACCCGCATGCACGTCTTCACGCACCTGAAGGCGGCCTCGGCGGGCAAGACCGGCCTCGGCATCTACGCCGACGGGATGGTCGAGCACGACGGCCACGTCGGGCAGCTGCTGGCCAAGCTCAAGGAGCTGGGCCTCGACCAGAACACGATCGTCATGTATTCCACGGACAACGGCGCGGAAACCTTCACGTGGCCCGACGGCGGCACGACGATGTTCCGCGGGGAGAAGAACACGAACTGGGAGGGCGGCTACCGCGTCCCGACGGTCATCCGCTGGCCCGGCGTCATCAAGCCGGGCACGGTGATCAACGACATCGGCGCTCACGAGGACATGCTCACCACGTTCCTGGCTGCGGCGGGCGACACCGCCGTCAAGGAAGACCTGCTGAAAGGCCGCAGGATCGGCGGCACGACGTACAAGGTCCACCTCGACGGCTACAACCTCCTGCCCGCGCTGAAGGGTGAGGCGGCCTGGCCCCGCAGGGAGTTCATCTACTGGACCGACGACGGCAGCGTCGCGGCCCTGCGCTACGACAACTGGAAGATCACCTTTCTGAAGCAGAATGCCCTCGGTCTCAAGGTGTGGCAGGAGCCGTTCGTGCCCCTGCGCGCCCCCATGGTCACCAACCTGCGCATGGATCCCTTCGAGCGCGCCGAGGAGGAGAACGCCATGGGCTACCAGCGCTGGTACATGGAGCGCATGTTCGTCATCGCGCCGGCCGGCGCCTACGTGGGCAAGTGGCTGCAGAGCTTCCGCGA
>JALOPC010000343.1 GCA_025454095.1 Syntrophales bacterium
CCGACGCGGATGATGCGCCCGGGAACGGCGGCCACCTCCGCCGGGGATGCCGCCCCGGTCAGGGCATAGCCGAAATTGGACTGGATCTCGGGGACGATGTTGCCCGCCCGCTCGGCCTTGAGCCGTGAGATGGCCGTCTTCAGCTCCTCGACGCAGCGGTAGCGTTCGCCCTCGCGAAAGACCGGCGCGAAGTGGTTCGTCGGGCCCTGGCCCCCGCCGATCGCGAGGCCGAAGCGGATGGCCTCGGTGACGTAGTCTTTCGCCTGCTGTACGGCCTCGAGCACCCCCAAGCCCTTGGCAAGCCCCGTGGCGATGGCCGAGGCGAAGGTGCACCCCGTGCCGTGGGTGTGCTTCGTGTCGATGCGCTTCACGGCAAACTCGTGGAAGCTCTTCCCGTCGAAGAGCAGGTCCACGGCGTCGCCCTCGAGATGCCCGCCCTTGACGACGACGTTCTTCGCCCCGAGTTTGTGGATGAGAACGGCCGCCTTCTTCATGTTGTCCTTTTTCGCGATCCGCATCCCCGTGAGGACTTCCGCCTCGGGGATGTTCGGCGTGACGACCGTGGCCAGCGGGATCAGATCCTTGATCAGGGTCCCGCGGGCTTCCTCGCGCAGCAGGGGGCTGCCGCCCTTGGCCACCATGACGGGGTCGACGACCAGCTTGCGGATCCTGTACCGGCGGATCTTCTTCGCCACGCAGCGGATGATCTCCGACGAGGAGAGCATGCCCGTTTTCGCGGCGTCGACACCGATGTCGCTCGCCACGGAATCGAACTGCGCCTCGATGAACTCGACGGGGATGTCGTACACCCCCTGAACCCCCAGGGTGTTCTGGGCCGTCAGCGCCGTGACGACGCTCATGCCGAAACCGCCGAGCGCCGTGATGGTCTTCAGGTCGGCCTGGATCCCGGCCCCCCCGCCGGAATCGGACCCCGCAATTGTCAGGATTCGTTTCACTTCCATGCTGTCCTCCTTACCGACGACTGATCTCGGAGCTTTCTTCGGGCTGTTCAAAAACATCCAGATGCAAGGCACCCTGAAAGGATGGAAGTTAGGAAGCTATGAAAAGCGGAAGTTATGCGTGGATTGAAGATTTTCTGTCTTTTCCGCTCTTCCTAACTTCTGCTCTTCCTACCTTCACAAAAGCAACGCCGGCAAGTGATCGCCGGACCAAGCAGGGATGCGCCCCGGTCAACAGCCCATAAAAACAAAAAGGCACACCTCAAGTGGATGTGCCTCTGAACCTTCATCGCTGCTTCCGCCACTCCCTACGCTGGCATTACCCAGGTCAGGTTCGAAGGGTATACTCTCAGCCTGTACGGCACCCCCAGGATCGGCTATTCAGTTGTGGATTCAACGTACCCCAAGGAACTGCCGTAATCAAGCGAATTCTTGCCCGGCCCGCGCAAATTAGCGCTTGAAATACGCCCCGCTCGCAGCTAAGGATGGGGTCTTCAACACCCGAACCGAAACATTGGAGCCTGCGTGCCGATGCGCCCCGCCCCGTTCGTATTCCTGATCTGCCTGGCCGAGACGCTCTCCATGACGGGCACCATGTACTTCCCCGCCCTGCTGCCTTCCCTCCAGGCCGAATGGGGGCTGACCAACACCGAGGCTGGCTGGATCAACGGCGTCTTCTTTGCAGGCTATGCCGTGACCTCGCCCTTCCTCGTGGGCCTCACGGACCGGGTCGACGCCCGGCGGATCTACCTGCCCTCGGCGGCCCTGGCAGCCCTCTCCCTGTTTCTGTTCGGGTGGCTGGCCGAGGGGACCTGGTCGGCGGCAGCCCTGCGTCTCCTGGCGGGGATCGGCCTGGCGGGAACCTACATGCCGGGGCTCAGGGCTTTGAGCGACAACGTGTCCGGGCCGAAGCAGAGCCGTCACATCGTGTTCTACACCGCAACCTACGGAATCGGAACGGCGCTGTCCGTCTACTTTGCGGGCCTTCTCGCACCGCTCATCGGCTGGCGGCAGGGAGCGGAACTTCTCGCACTGGGGCCCCTGGGGGCCCTGCTCATCTTCGCCGCCGTCGTCCCGCCCCGCACACCGCCGGCCTCGGACGAGGGCTTGCGCATCACGGCCAACGACCTCAAAATCGTCCTGGGCAACCGGCCCGTCGCGGGCTACATCCTGGGCTACGGGGCGCACTGCTGGGAACTCTTCGGGTTCCGGTCCTGGCTCGTCGCCTTCCTCGTCTTCAGCCTGAGCCTCCAGCCGGGGTTTGTACCCCCGCTGTCGCCTCAGAACGTGGCCATGATCATCCTGCTGGCGGGCGTGCCCGCCAGCATTTTGGGCAACGAGGGGGCCATGGCGTGGGGACGGCGCAGGGCGATCACCCTCTACGTGATCGGCTCGGGGCTTCTGGGCTGCTTCATCGGCTTTACGGCGGGGCTCAACTTCTATCTCGTCGCCGCCCTGTGCTTCCTGTACGGAATGGCGAACCTCTTCGACAGCGGGGCGCTCACGGCCGGGCTCGTCGCCGAGTCGCCGGAGCGGCAGCGGGGGTTGACGCTGGCCGTTTACTCCTTCACGGGCTTCGGCATGGCCTCCCTCGCGCCCCTGGCCTTCGGCGCC
>JALOPC010000344.1 GCA_025454095.1 Syntrophales bacterium
CACGTAGGGCTCCATGGACCAGCCGCCGTTGTCGATCAGGAGGATCACCTTGAGGCGGTCCGTGAGCCTGCGGTCAAAGACGATCTCGATCTCGCCTGCGTTGCGTATCGTCTCGCGGATCGTCTTGTCCACGTTGACGAGGTCCTTCGGGCCGGCGGGGACCATCCGCCGCAGCCTCTTGAGTGCCTCCCCCATCTGGGCCTGCGTGAGGGGCCCGTCCTGGGAGTAGTCCCGAAAGCGCCGGTCCATGGCCACCTTGATAGCCGATTTGTTCCGCGAGACGCCTCCCACGCGCATCCCCTCGGGATGGGTTCCCGAGTGCCCCACGGGCGAGGTGCCCCGGGTGCCGATCCAGCGATTGCCGCCGTGATGGGCCTCCGTCTGTTCCTTGAGCCGGTCGAGGAAATACCGGATGAGCTCTTCGGGCGTCATCTTCCTGAGCTTTTTCTCGTCGACGCCGAAAGCCGCGGCCACCCCGGCCGGGTCCTTCAGCCACTCCTGCAGCAGGGCCTTCGCGATGTCGGTCAGTTCGTGGGTCTCGGGGTCCTTCAGCTCGACGCCCCGGAAGTGGTGCAGGAAGACCTGGTCGTAGAGGTCGAAGTAACGCTCGCTTTTCACCAGCAGCGACCGCGCGACGGTGTAGAAATCGTCGAGCGACGTGACGAGTCCCATCGAGAGCGCCCTCTGCAGGCGCAGGTAGGACGTCGGCGTCACGGGGACGCCGCGGTCGCGCAGGGTGTAGAAGAACTGGACGAACATCCCGCACCTACCGCTTGAGACGAGCGATGGCCTTGGCGGCCAGCCCCAGGTCGGCGCTCTTCTTGTAGAGCACGCCCAGGTAGGGGACCTCGCCGCGCTGGAGGGTCGCGGGCCTGAAATCGGGATCCGACCGCAGGGCGCGGATCCAGTTGATGAGCTCCCGCGTCGCCGGCTTCTTCTCGACGCCCCCGATGTCCCGCAGCCGGTAGAACGTCTGCAGGCAGGCGGTGGCCACTTCGTCGCTGAGCTTCGGGAAATGGACCTCCACGATGCGTCGCATCATCTCCGGTTCAGGGAAAGCGATGTGGTGGAAGTTGCAGCGCCCCAGGAAAGGGTCCGAGAGGTCCTTCTTGGCGTTGGAGGTGATGACGACGACGGGGCGGTTTTTCGCCCTGACCGTCTTGTCGATCTCGATGATGTCGAAGGACATCTGGTCGAGCACGTCGAGCATGTCGTCCTGGAAGTCCGTGTCGGCCTTGTCGATCTCGTCGATGAGCAGCACGGTCTTCGCGTCGGCGACGAAGGACTGCCCGATCTTGCCCATCCGGATGTACGCTTCGATGTCGCTCACGTCGCGCGTCGAGTCGCCGAAGCGGCTGTCGTTGAGGCGTGTCAGCGTGTCGTACTGGTAGAGGGCCTCGACGAGCTTCATGCTCGATTTCACGTTCAGAGTGATCAGCGGCATGCCGAGGCTCTCGGCGATGGCGTAGGCCAGCATCGTCTTGCCTGTGCCCGGCTCGCCCTTCAGCAGAAGCGGCATCTCGAGGGCGATGGAGATGTTGACGATCTTCGCAAGCTCCTCGTCGAGCACGTATTTCGAGGCTCCCCGGAAAGCCTGGGGTTTCTTTTCCTGCTCCTTCATGGTTCGCTCCGTCTGCGGTTATCGTGCTGCGGCAATACAAACCCCCGGAAGGAATCCCCGGGGGTGAATGGTTCTACTCCAAATCCGAAAATTTTTCCACGCCAAACATGGGGCTTCATTCAACCCTGGAAAGGTCGAACCCCTCTACCTCCATCGTCTCCTTGATCGCCGAGATGTCCTTGTGACCCTCGACGGCTTCCCGGATCGCTTTCTCCCCGTGCAGATCCCCCAGAAGGATGGCCCCGGCAACGGCGTGATTCTCGATGACGAGCTTGCGGTAGACGCATTTCTCCTCGTCCGAGCGGACGACGCACTCGTCTTCGCCCTCGGCGTCGATGTCCCCCATGGAGACAAGGTCGATCCCTGCTACCTTGAGCCGGTGCGACGGGAGCGTCCCCTCGTAGATCGTCTCTTTGCCGGCCATGTTGGCCCCGGCCGCGCGGCCCTGGGCCATGGCGGGGGGCCATATGCCGTAGTAGACGCCGCGGTGCTCGATCAGGTCCCCGGCGGCGTAGACATCCTCGACGCTGGTCCGGAGCCGGTCGTCGACCAGCACGGCCTTCCCGATCGCCAACCCTGCCTTCCTGGCCAATGCCAGATCGGGGGCGGCGCCCGCAGAGAGGAGCACCATGTCCGTCTCCAGGGTGCTGCCGTCTTCCAGGCCGACGGCGAGACGGCCGTTCATCCGCGTGATCTCGCGGGGCGTGACGCCGAGACGAAACGTAAAGCCCATCTCTTCGAGGCGCCGCCGGAGAAAGACGGCGCCCGCGGCATCCATCTGCCTGGGCAGCAGGCGCCTGTTTCGCCCCACGACGGCCACCTGCAGCCCCCGCTTGCGAAGCCCGTTGCCCGCCTCGATCCCGAGTATCCCCCCTCCGATGACGACCAGGGTCTTCGCCTCCTCGGCCCATCGGAGCATGGCCTCGGCATCGGCAGCGGTGTGAAGGGT
>JALOPC010000057.1 GCA_025454095.1 Syntrophales bacterium
GCGTCCAGCAGCTGGCGCTTGCCTACGACCCCGAGTGCGAGATCCTCGTCCGGTTCACCGACCGGACCGGCCGGGTGCGCACGGAGAGGCTGCGCACCGGCCCCGAGGGGAATGTCCCGAAGAAGGCGCACAAGATCGGGCTTCTCAACGACACGCTGCGAAACCTGCGGGTGGAGCGCCGGATGGCGCCCGTCGGGTGAGGGGGATCGGGGAAGGGGGAGAAAGGGGGATTTGATTTTCCCCGGTCAAACGATGACTGGAGTGAAGCGTCTATCGGGGTCCGCGTCAACGGTCCTAGCCGTGGAAGCTCGTCACGTCGAAGTAGTAACGCAGCCGGGCCCCGTCGCTTGTCCGGATGACGAAGATCTCGTAGCTGCGCTTGCCCTCGTGCAGGCTCTCCTGGGACTCGATGAGCCAGTCGCGGCTGCGCAGGCCGTGCAGGCTCGAGATGTAGGCGTACTGGTCGGCCAGGCCCTTGCGCCAGTCGCGGGCATGGATCACGACGGCGTGCTCCATGTCGATGCCGTCCCCGCCGGACCACTCCTCGTCCATCTCCATGGCGACGGCCTTGCTGATGCCCCGGCGCGGCTTTTTCTGCCTGAACGTATCCAGAAGACCCATGCGGAACACCTCCCGTAGACACTGAATGCTCGAGTCAGTGCAAGACATGTGCCTTCCGGGATTCCTTCGGCGCTGCAGCCCGGCGGCCCTCAGCGGATGACGATTTTCTTGTCCTGGAGGTAAAGGATCAGCAGCACCAGCAGGATGATGACGAGCACCGCGACGACCACGCCGCCGCCGTCGCCTCCGGCCAGGACGCGCTCCGAGGCCCGGGCCATGAGGTGAACCTGTTCGTCGGACATCGACTGCAGGCGTTCGCGGGCCTCCCGGGGCGAGAGCCCGTGGGCCTCGAGAGCCGATTGCACGATCTCCGTCTCGAGGGCCCGCTGGATGCGGTCGAGCTGCTCCCCCCGGGGCTTCCCCGGATCGGGCATCGAGGCGAGGCCCCCCACCATTCCCGCCAGGGCGGGGGATGTCAGGAAGGCCGTCAGGTAGCAGACAAACGCGACGGCGAGCAGCGGGTTTCTCAATCTCGTCAGCACGGTCTCACCTCCTCACCCCGCAGGGCGCTGCGGCGCCGCGGGAGTGTCTTTCCTGAACGTTGCGCGGATCGTGTGGTTTTCCGTGATGTTCGTGAACATGTACATGCTCACGGGACCGATCGAGACGCCGTCCACCTCGATGTCGCAGATCGCATACCCTTCCCAGGGGCGGATGACGAACATCTTGCTCAGGCCGTAGCCGACGGACAGCCGGGACGAGGGCAAGATGACGCCGCCGTGCCCGGAGGTGGCCGTGATGGTCATGACGGACCGCATGCGTCCCGTCTGATGGGTTGACTCGTGCCTTGCCATGGTCATGGGGTGGAGGATCCCTCGGTTGCGCCGCCGTGCGGAAACATCCTCCCCGGGGAATAGAGGGGGCGTGAAACTGGAACTCCCCGGGGAGGAATCCGCTGTGCGAGCCTTAAAATTTCCTCTTGAACGTCGCGCTGATCGTCTGGCTGTTCTTCACGTTGGTGAAGGTGTACGACTTGACGGCGCCGACGGAGACGCCGTTCACCTTGACGTCGTAGATCCTGTAGAACCAGCCCGGCCGGATGGCGTACGTCTTGCTCGACCCGGAGGCGACCGTCGCCGTTCCCGAGGGCGAAATGGTGCCGCCGCTGCCCGCCGAGGCCGTGATGGTCACGGCGCTTGCCGTCGCCCCCTGCTGGCTGACCGTGAAGGCGTTGCCGGCGATCGAGAGGGTCGCCGATCTCGACGCGGCGGCCGTGTTGGCTGCCGCGGAATAGCCGACCGTCCCCGTCCCGGAGCCGCTCGATCCCGCTGTGACGCTCAGCCAGGAAGCGCTGCTCGACGCGCTCCACGCGCAGCCCGCCTGGGTGGTGACCGTCACGCTGCCCGTGGCCCCCGAGGATCCGACGGACTGGCTCGCCGGGGAAATCGAATAGGTGCATGCCGCCGCGGGCGGCGTGTAGGAAACCTCGCCGGAGTAGGCGCTTTCCCTGCCCGCCGAGTCGTAGGCCTTGCAGGCGAAGAAGTACGTGCGGCCCGTGACGAGGCCGCTGATGTTGACGCTCGTCCAGTTGCCCACATCGACCGTGCTGGAGTAGGTCCCGCTGGCCGTCCCGTAGCCTACCCGGTAGCCCGACACGGCGGTCTCCGTGTTGGCGTCCCAGGCCAGGGTCACGTCGGCCGCGAGCGCCGGCGAGGCGAAGGGTGTCAGGATCGCCAGCGCAAGAAGGAAAAGCCGGAGGCCGACATGCGTTTTTCGAGGGGAGTGTGGTCTGTTCGTTGCCATGATTCGCTCCTGCAGGTTTTTGCGGGGACATCAGTCCGGTGATGCGCCTGCGCGGAGCATATAGGCAACGAGCATACCATCGGGGGTGAAAAGATTTTAAGCAACCGATTTTATTGATTATTATGCGACTGCGGCGGCGGCGGGAAGGTCGGAAAAGGCAGGTTTTGCTGAAGGGTGGGGCCTACACAAAACGGCGAATCATTTTTAAATTATTTGTAATTCCAGATACTTGTTATGTATGTTTTTCCCTTCATCGTTCACTACATCGCTGCGGGGGCATCGGCCTGACAAAGACGTTGAATGGCCTTGTGCAGTTCCTGAAAGGGGACCGGTTTGTAGAAGCAGGCGTGGGCGCCCGATTTTTCGAAATCGTTCACGTTGACATGCCCGGTCATCCCGATGATCCGGATGCGGGGATACTTTTCCCGTACCGTCCGGCACAGCTCGAAGCCCGTCATCTCCGGCATGACCGCATCGGTGATGACCACGTCGAAGGGGGCGGCCTCGAGCAGCCGAAGGGCCTTGAGGCCGTTTTCAGCCACGTCCGCTTCATAACCCGCCCGCACGAGGTAGAGCTTCAGGATTTCCGTCATGAACGGGTCGTCGTCTACAACCAGCACTCTCATCCGCCGTCACCGCGCATCTTGATGGGGGGTGGTACAGCAAGGCCCGTACCATCTGCCCCGGCTTTTGCAAATCCTTGATTCCCCTCGCACTGTCTGCCGCGCCGCGCCGGATGACGCTCGCGGCCCCCGCGCATTGCGGAGGGTTTTCCCTTCAAGCCGTCCGCAAACGCCTTCGACCTCAGTCCTTCCTGAAATCGAGCGGGTCGATGCGGTATTTCTCCAGCAGCTCGTAGAGGTCGGCCCGGTACTTGCCGGCCAGCTTGGCGGCCTGGCTGACGTTGCCCCGGCTGATCTTCAGGAGCTGGACCAGGTAATTGCGCTCGAAGTCCTGCTTGCTCTCCTTGAGGGGCTTGAAGGAGATCTTGTCGTCCGTCCGGCCCGGGACGATGATCAGGTCTTCGGGGATCACGTTTTCCGTCGACATGACCACGGCGCACTCGATCATGTTCTCGAGCTCCCGGACGTTGCCGGGCCAGGAATAGATCATGAGCTTCTGCATGGCGCCGGGCGAAAGGGACTTGACGGGCTTTTCGAGTTTCTGCGCCACCTTGGCCAGGAAATGCTCCACCAGCACCGGGATGTCCTCCTTGCGGTCCCTGAGCGGCGGCACCTTGATCGGCACGACGTGGACGCGGTAGAAGAGGTCGCTGCGGAAGGTCCCCTTTTCGACCTCCTTGGCGATCTCCGTGTTCGACGCCGAGACGATCCGGACGTCTACCTTCACCGTCCTGTGCGAGCCGAGGGGGTAGAACTCCTTTTCCTCGAGGGCCTTGAGGAGCTTGCCCTGCATGGACAGGGGGATCTCGGAGATCTCGTCGAGGAAAATGATGCCCTTGTCGGCCTGGACGAAGAGCCCCTTCTTGCTCGCCACGGCGCCCGTGAAGGCCCCCTTCTCGAAACCGAAGAGCTCGCTCTCCAGCAGGGTGGCGGGGATGGCCGCGCAGTTGATGGCGACGAAGGGGTGGCCCCTGCGCTTGCTCAGCGTGTGCAGGGCCCGGGCCACCATCCCCTTTCCCGTGCCGCTCTCGCCGCTGATGAAGACGTTGGAGTCCGTCTCCGCGGCGAGCGCCACGGCGTCGAGGACCCGCTTCATGGCTTCGCTGTGCGCGATGATGCTCGAGCCCTCCAGGTCGGCCCGCACGATGCTCCGCAGGCGCTTGACCTCCCGCGACAGGCTGGATTTTTCGATCGCGTTGCGGATCTGGACGAGCAGCTCGCGGTAGTCGAAGGGTTTGGTCAGGTAGCTGTACGCCCCCTCCTTCATGGCCTCGACGGCACTCTCGATCGTCCCGTAGGCCGTCAGGATGATCACCGGCAGCTCGGGGTCGATGTCGCGGATGCTCTTCATCAGCTCGATGCCGCTGCCCTCGGCAAGCCGCAGGTCGAACAGGGCGATGTCGAAGGTCTCCTCCTCGAGCCGCTTCTTCGCCTCCCGGGCCTCGGAGGCCGCCGTGACGGCGTAGTGCTCCGATTCCAGGCGCATCTGCAGCACCTTGAGTACGCTCACGTCGTCATCGACGATCAGGATCCGTTCCATCGTGCGCCCTCACTTGCGCGGCGGCATGGTGCGCCGCTTTTCCTCGAGACTCCGGTCGATTTCCTTCATCTGCTCGATCTGCTTCTGCAGGGCATCGACCTGCTTTTCGAGCGCGTCGACCTGCCGCTTCAGGGCCGGCGCCCCCTTTTCGCGGTTCGCCAGTTCCTTCTCCCGGTTCGCCAGCTCCTTTTCCCGCATCGCCAGCTCCCCGAGGATCGCGATGAAGGTGTCCGCCGGCGCGCGGTGCGCACTGCGGGGATGCTCGGCGACGAGCTGCCGAAACGTCTCCAGGGCCTTGGCGTAGTCCTTCTTCGGGTTGCGCGGGTGGGCCTGGATGCAGCCGATCTTGAAAAGGCCGTCGTCTGCCGTTCTCGGGTAGAGCCGGTTGATCTCCCGATACTGGTCCGCCGCGGCGTCGAAATTCCCGGCCGCCAGCTGCTGGTCCGCCTGCCAGGCGTCCGGCCTGGCGAGCAGCCCCTGGACCCCGCCGCACCCGAGGATGCCGATCAGGATCAGGCAGGCAAGGAAAAGGTGAAGGTGCTTCCCTTCCCGAGTTCGCTTTCGGCCCATACCCGACCTCCGTGGGCTTTGATGATGTGCTTGACGATGGCAAGCCCGAGTCCCGTGCCCCGCACGGCCCCCTTGCCGTCGTCGACGCGCTTGAACTTTTCGAACACTTCCTTCAGCCCCGACTCCGGGATTCCCCGGCCCGTGTCGGAAACGGCCACCTCGACGAGCCCTGCGTCGCCGCGGTGCCGCGCGGAGACCGTGATGCGCCCGCCGTCGGCGGTGAACTTCAGGGCGTTGCTCAGCAGGTTCTCGACCACGACCTCGATCTTCTCGGTGTCCATCCGGATCGACGGCAGATCCGGCGGGATTGCGACCTGCACCTCGATCCGCTTGCGCTGGGCGACGGCGGAGAAGCGCTGCAGGTTGCGCTCCACGAGCGGCTGCAGGGGGGCGTCCTGGACCGTCAGCGGCATGATCCCCGATTCCATCATCGAGAAATCCAGGAGCCGGGTGACGGAGCGGATCAGCCGCTCGCAGTCCTCCCGGATGAGCGTCTGCAGCTCCCGCTGCTTCTCCGGCATCTCGGCGAAAAGGCCCTCCTCGAGCATGCACGAGGCCTCCCGGATGGCGGTCAGCGGCGTGCGCAGCTCGTGGGACAGGTGGCTGATGTAATCGATCTTCATCTGGTCGAGTTCCCGGAGCCGGTCGCACATCGCATTGAATGCCGTGGCCAGCTCCCGGATCTCCGGGGGCGACGCGATGTCCAGCGGGTCGCCGAAATCGCCCCGGGCGACGGCCTTCGTCTTCTCCCGCAGGCGGGAGATGGGGACGCTGATGGATTGCGTGTTCAGGATGGAGATGGCAATCATCAGCACCACCGCCACGACGAGCGAGATCAGGATCGCGTCGGCGTTGCGCACCGAGTTGGCCTCGATCTCCCGGAGCTTGTCGTCGCGCTCGTCGGAGGAGATTCTCGTCAGCTCGCGCAGGCTCTGCCCGGTGTCCGCGACGATGAGGTCCTGTTCGATCCGGTACCGGGCGGTCTCGTCGGCGGCGATGCGGCGGCTGCCCGCCTGGGCCGCCATCTCGTCGAACAGGCCGCCGTAGCGCCTGTGGGTCGCGCGGATGCCCTCCAGCAGCGTGCGTTTCTTCTCCGTGTCGGCCAGCGTTGCCAGCTCGTTGAGCTTGCCCGTGAGCGCGAGCTCGATGTCCTTGAACTGCCGCATGTACGTCTCGTCGCCCGAGACGAAGAACTTTCTCTCCGATGCGTTGGCGCTGTAGAGGAGCTCCTGGCACTCCTCCGAGAGCTGGATCATCTTCGTGTCGTAGGAGGACACGACCCGGATGAGCCGGTTGAACTCGCTGAGGTTCCAGATGGTGTACAGGCCGGCCAGCAGGACGACGACGATGATCAGCAGATAGCTGCTGATCAGCCGGAACAGGATCGAAACGTTGGACGCCACCTGATTCCTTTCCTCGGGAAGTGCGACGGCGGCCCCCTGCGGTCCGCCTTCGCTCTAGTTATCAGAAAAACGGGTTTTTTCCAACCCCATCTTCCCGGTGTCCCGCCCGACTCCGAGATAGCCGTTGACATCCTCTCTGTTTGCCCTATCATACTAGCAGGCGGGACGCATGATGCTCCGGCCGTCCGTTGTGTTCGTCTTCCTGCCGTCCCGCCGCGCGACCCCGACCGCAAACCGATCACCCGCACCCCTGCCGTCACGAACCGGGGTTTCGCAGCGGTCCGCAAGCCCGCGGGGGCCCATGCCGCCCGGCGGGCCCGTCATCGCAGGTCGAGCAGGTTGTCCCCTCGTCACGGCGGCCGAATGCAGGGGGGAAAGCCGCCTTCCCCGCCGCGGCGCTGCGGGGGAGGGCCCCCCGTCGGTTGCCTGCCATCACGAACGAAGAACGCGACACCGTCTCTCGGCAAGGAGGTGCTGACATGATCCGTAAAGCGGCATTGGCGAAACAGATTTACGTAACCGTGGACGACGAGATCGGCGTGCTGAACCGGATGGCCGATTCCCTCGCCGACCGGGGCATCAACATCGAGGCCGTTGCGGGCTACGGGATGGCGGGCACCGGCAAGGCCCGTGTCATGCTGGTCGTGGACGACACCCGCAGGGCCTGCGACCTGCTGAAGCAGAAAGGGTTCACGTCCCTCGAGGAGAGGGAGGAAATCCAGGTCGAACTCGACAACAAGCCGGGCGCCCTCAAGGGCGTGACGAGCCTGCTGGCAGCCAAGGGGATCAGCATCAAGCAGCTCTACGGGACGATGAGTTCCGAGAAAGCCCCCGTCCGGGTGGTGCTCGCCACGAGCGACAACCAGACGGCCATCGTGACCCTGAAGAAAGCCGTGGCCCGGTAGACGCAAGGACGCCCGCTCCGGCTCGGGTACGGCCGGAAAGGAGGCAGGCCATGGAAGGGATCCATCGAATCCTCGTCGTGAGCAGGCTCACGAGATACTGCCGCAAGGCGGTGCGTTTCGGCGTCTCCCTTGCCCAGCAGTACGGCGCAGAACTGGCGGTGCTCCACGTCGTGGAGAACCCCTTCAGGAAAGGGTGGAATCTGCCCACGATCCACTACGAGGACCAGTACAAGAAGGAAATGGCGCGGGTCAAGGCGGAACTGGAGGACATCATCAACTCGGAGAAGAAGAAGGGCATGACGATCCGGGAGTTCATCGAGGAGGGCGATCCGAAAGAGGAGATCCTGAAGACCCTCGACCGCGAACGAATCGACCTGGCGATCCTGACGGCCCACGAGGAGGGCCGCCTCGAGCACTTCCTCTACGGGCGGGGCATCGACAGCATCATCCGCAGGATGCCCTGCTCGATTCTGCTGGT
>JALOPC010000058.1 GCA_025454095.1 Syntrophales bacterium
CCCGGCCTGTGCCGCGGGTCCCGCGGCCTTCTTCCCCTCCGCCTTTTTCTTGAAGTACAGCACCAGGGAGTCGCTCTTGATGACGCGATCGCCCTGGGTAGCGACGACGTTGCCGGAAAACTCGACCAGGTCCTTCTCCCGGTAGGCGTCGAGCCGGTCGGAGACGATCTCGATCGGTTTGTTGCCTCCTTCCTTGAGCCACTGCGGCCGGTTGTCCTGCCCCTGCAGGGTCTGCGGGATCGAGAAAGCGCCCAGAACAAAAATCACGAGGATCGGGAGAATGGTTCGTTTCACGTTGTCTGCCCTATGCGTTCATGCCCGTCATCGGACCCGCGCCTTTACGGGACCGGAGAGAGAGACGTGCTCGGACTTCAGCAGCAGGGTCATGCCCCTGCCCTGCACGTCGAACCGGGGGTTGGTCAGCGTGACGGCATCCGGAGTGTGGATCTTCTTCTCGCCGTCGCTGTAAAAAAGACGATGGGTCGTCAGCCGGTCGCCCCGGTTGGAGAGGATCACCACGTTGCCTTCGATCTCGACGTTCTTCAGGTCCGTTCGGAGCAGCCCCCGGTCGGCCGACAGTTCGTAGGTCTTGCCGTCCGGGAGAATGAGCTTCATGCGGACTCGGTCAAAACGGGCCTGGTTCTCCTTTTTCAAAAACGTCGCCGAGTCTGCATTGATCTCGAGACGGTTTCCGGAGTCTCCCACCTCCGTGTAGTGCACATCCTTGATATAGAGATCGACCTGATCGTCGATCACCTTCAGTCCCGGTTTTTGCTCTTCCTTCGACGAACCGCCCCAATAGGTGCCGGCGGCAATCAGGGCCGCAGTGAGAACGGCGGCCGCGACAAGCCCGAATTTTCCTGCCGGCCTCCCTGCGCAATTCCGAAAAAATTCAAGCAATTTAGCCATGTTTCAATCGCAGGGCTGAACCATACCACCCGGCTTTCTGGATGTAAAGCCTAAAAGGGGCGTTAGGCCCGGTAGCGCTCCATCAGGCCTTCCCACTTCCCCTGCACCTTGAGGATGATCTCGCAAACCTCCCTGACGGCCCCGCGGCCCCCCGGGTTCTTCGTCACCAGGTCCACGGCCTTGAGAACGTCCTCGTGGGCGTCGCTCACGGTCACGGAGAACCCCGCGCGGCGCAGGACGGGAAGATCGACGATGTCGTCCCCCATGTAAGCCACGTGGCCGGGGCTGAGTCCCGTCGAGTTCAGGATCTCCTGCAAAACGGCCAGCTTGTCCAGCGCGCCCTGGTAGACCCTCTCCACACCGAGCTCGCGCGCCCGATGCTCCACGACACGGGACTTGCGCCCCGTGAGGAACATCACCTCGACTCCGGCCCTCCGGATCATCTTGAGCCCGTGTCCGTCGCGGACATTGAAGCACTTGGTCTCCTGCCCGTCATCGCTGATGACGATGCGGCCGTCGGTGAGGACCCCGTCCACATCGAGGATGAGCACTTTCACCTTCCCGATCTTGTCGGCCAGAGCCGATCCCAGCTTTGCCTCGAGGTCCATTACCGCCCCTTTTTCATGTCGTTCTTCACCAGCCCGTCGATCCCCTTGAGCGTCGCGAGAAGGCCCCGCAGGGAGTCCAGCGCAAGCGAGTTCGGGCCGTCGCACCGGGCCCGGTCCGGGTCCGGATGAACCTCCAGGAACAGAGCATCCACGCCGACTGCCGCGGCCGCACGGGCCAGGAAAACGGCCATGGCGCGGTCCCCGCCCGACGCCTCCCCTGCTCCGCCGGGCAGCTGCACGCTGTGGGTTGCGTCGAAGACGACGGGGTAGCCCATCTTGCGCAGGATCGGGATCGACCGCATGTCGGAGACGAGATTGTTGTAGCCGAAACTCGCGCCCCGTTCCGTGATCAGGATGTTGCGGTTGCCGGCCGCTTCGACCTTTTGCACGACGTTGGCCACGTCCCAGGGTGCGAGGAATTGCCCTTTCTTGATGTTGACGACCTTCGCGTGGCGGGCCAGTTCCACGACGAAATCCGTCTGGCGGCACAGAAACGCCGGGATCTGGGCCACATCGAGGACCTCCGAGGCTCTTTCGATCTCCTCGAACCGATGGACATCCGACAGGACGGGGACAGAGAAGTCTTCGCGGATCGCCTTCAGGATCTTCAGCCCGCGGTCGAGTCCCGGACCCCGGAAGGAGCGCAGGTTGGACCGGTTGGCCTTGTCGTAGGAGGATTTGAAAATGAAGGGAATCCCCAGCTCCGCCGTCATCGCCTTGAGGCTTGCGGCCACCTTGCGGGTGAGCTTCTCTCCTTCGATGACGCAGGGCCCGGCAATGAGCACGAAGGGCTCCCCGCCGCCCACCCTTATGCTTCCTATGTTGATCTTGCGCATGACAAGTCCTTTGCCTGTATTTCCGTCCCCGTAAGGGTTCAGGGTCCAGGGAAGGGAGAAGATTCTCTTGATGACCCTGTGCCCGATACCCTGTACCCTAGTCTTTGTGTTTGTCCTCGAGCATCTTGATCCTCAACTGCGGAACCCGTTCCGCGGCGCGGGATTCGGGGTTGATTTGATAGGCGGCCTTATACGCCTCGAGGGCCTCCTTGTACATCATTTTTTTCTCGTACGCCTCGCCCAACCCGAGCCAGGCGCCCTCGTCCTCCTTGTCGTACCGCACGGCCAGCTTGAAGTTCTCGATCGCCTTGTCGGTCTGTCCCTTGACGCTGTGGATGTAGCCCATGTTGGCGTAGGCAAGCCCGCGCTTGGGGTCGGCGGTTGCCAGCTGGCGGTACGTCTTCAGCGCCGCGTCATACTGCTTCGCCTTCATCTGCTGTGCGCCCGCGCGCTCGAGGGCCTCCGTGGAAGCTTTGCCCGATTTTCCCCCCTTCTCGACGGCCTTCGCCGCATCCTTGGTCCGCCCCTGTTTCTCGTAGATGGCGGCAAGATTGAGATGGACGTTCGGGTCGGTGGACCCCAGCTGAAGGGCTTTCTTGTAGTTTTCCTCCGCCTCCCGGTACTGCTTCAGTTCCCCGTGGGCAAACCCGAGGTCCGCGTAGACCCTGGGATTCTTCGGGGCCGTCTTCTTCACGCGATTCAAGGCGTCAACGGCTTCCCGGTATCGCTTGCCTCGAAAATAATGCTCCGAAATCCGGGCCGCCGCATCGGTGTCGTCGGGTTTGAGCTGCAGCACCTTCTCGTACTCCGCGAGAGCCTCCTTGTGGCGCTTGGCCTTGTCGTAGGCGACCCCGAGGTTGTAATGGAGGATGGGATCTTTGGGCTGCAGGGTCAGGGCCTTTTTGTAATTTTCGATCTCCTCCTTCACCTGGCCCTTTTTCCCGTGGGCCTGAGCGAGCGTTGCATAGGCATTGGGGTCCTTCGTGTTCTTCCTGGCCAGCGTGGAGTAGAGCTTTGCCGCGTCCTGCTCCTTGCCGGCCTTCCGGTAGGCATCGGCAAGGGCCTGGGCAACCCTCTGGTCGGTGGGCATCCGCTTGTGCGCGGCCTCGTACTCCTTGATGGCCGGCGCGAGTTTTCCCGTCTTCTCGTAGGCCCCGCCCAGGCTGAAGCGGACCATGGGGTCGTCGGGCTTGAGTCTCAGCGAGGTCTCGAAGTGCTTGACGGCCTCGCCCCACTTGCCCATCTTCCCGTAGAGGAACCCCGCGATGGCGTGCGCGCCCGCGTCCTTGGGGTTGAGCTCCGTGATCCGCCTCGTCAGCGGCAGGGCCTTGCCATAATCCTTCTTCTCGACGTAACAGCGCGAAAGCCCCGACAGGGCCGTCATGTCGTCGGACTTGCGGGCAAGGACCGCGCGGTACTGGGCAATGGCCAGATCGACCTTCCCGGCCTCGAGGTACTGCTCGGCCAGCGTCTTCCGGAGGGCCGTGTCGTCCGGGTTCATGCCAAGGGCCTTCTCGAGGGCCTGCGCCTGCCACTTCGCGTTGGCGGGATTCCTGGCGAAGCGAAGCCAGTCCTGCGGCGTCAGCTCGATGCGGACCGGCACGGCTCCGATCTCCAGCTCGCCGTAGCGGATCCGGATGCCGGAGGGCGGGAGGGGTTTCCCGCGCAGGGCCTCCCGTACGGAAGCGGCCATGGCCCCGTCCACCAGTTCGACGGCCTTGAGCAGGACCTTGAGATCGTTTGCCCCCCCCAGGCCGTCCACGTCGACGGTGACGTTCTTTTCGAAGAGGGAATCGGTGGAGACCTTCTTGATGATGAACTCGTCGCGGTAGGTTACGGAAAGGGCGCTGCCGGCCTCGATGCGCTCGTCGCTGCCGTTGCGCTCGATCACGAGGTAATGGAACGCGGGCGTCTTCCCGAGCAGGTTGACCCGCACGAACCCCTTGATCCCCTTGAGGGAGAAAATCTCGCCGTAGAAGGCGACCAGAAGGCCGACCCCGACGATGACCAGGACGCCGATCAGAGCCGCCGCAACGAGGATCATCGGGCGACCCGTTTTTTCCCTGCGCTGCCGGTGTTCCCTCCGCTCGTCCTTCTTGTAATAGTCCATGGATGCCTGTTTACCCTTTTGACGTCGTTCCTCGAGCCGGATTCATCCCCTGGGGTGATACTTCTTGTGAATTTCCTTCAGCCTCTCCCGGGTCACGTGGGTGTAGATCTGTGTCGTCGAGATGTCCGTGTGGCCCAGCATGATCTGGACCGACCGAAGATCGGCCCCCCCTTCGAGCAGGTGCGTCGCAAAGGAATGCCGGAAGGTGTGCGGGTGAACCTTCCGCTCGAGCCCCGCCATTTTCGCATATTTCTTGATCAGTTTCCATAGCCCCTGTCGGGTAAACCGTTCGCCGGAGCGGTTCAGGAAGAGCGCGTTCGAGGCCTTTTTCTTCAGGAAGACGGGCCTCGCCTGCTCGATGTAGCGTCCCAGCCACCCCAGGGCCGATTGCCCGACGGGCACGATCCGCTCCTTGCGCCCTTTTCCGACGGTGACGAGAAACCCCATCTGCCGGTTCACGCGGTTCAGGGTGAGCGTCGCCAGCTCCGAGACCCGGATTCCCGTGGCGTAGAGGAGTTCCAGCATCGCCCGGTCCCGGACCCCCGCCGGCGTCGCTTCCGCGGGCTGGCCGAGAAGGGTTTCCATCTCCTCGCGGCTCAGCGTCCCGGGGAGCCGCATCCAGGTCCGGGCCGTCTCGACCCGGGCCAGGGGGTTCTCCTCCACGCGTGCCTCGCGGAGAAGGTACTTGTAGAAGCCCCGGATCGCCGCGAGCTTCCGGTTCACGGATGCCGAGGAAAGGCCCTGGCCGCGAAGCTCCCCGAGAAATGCCGTCACGTGCTCCGGGTTCACGGCAAGCGACGACGCCGCGCCGGACGCCTCGGCGTACTCGAGGAACTGTCCGATGTCGCGGCTGTACGCGTCGAGGGTGTTGAGCGAGGCCCCTCTTTCGACGGCAAGAAAATGGAGGTACTCCTCGACGAACGTCGAATCGTCCCGAACGGCTGCAGGCATCCCTGCTCCCCTGACCCGCAGCGGCCTCCGCAGCCGCCGCTCTGCAGTCCGTCTTATCGCAAAGACGAAAGGCAGGCAACGGCTTTTTTGCCTCCTCCGTGGCCGACGCGTCGGATTTTCTCTGTGGAGACCCTGATCGGGGTACCGGACAAGGCGGGAAAGTGTTTCAGGTGGTTATCGAAGGCACGGATGCCGTTTGCGGCCGGCATGCCCCTCTCTATGCGTCTCGCCGCCTCTCCGGGAAAAGGGGCGTCCGTGCCGCACCGAGCCGGGACATGCCGAAGAGCCATGCCGTCCAGAGGCAGCCGAAACCGTACTGCACGCTCCGGCGGAAGTTGATGGAGGAGGAATCCGCGTAGTAACGCGTGGGGCAGCTGATTTCGGCGATCGGGTGGCCAAACCACAGCACCTGGAGCAGCATCTGATTGTCGAACACGAAGTCGTCCGAGTTGATTTCCAGGGGCAGCTCTTCCAGGACCCTGCGGGAAAAGGCCCGGTAGCCCGTGTGGTACTCGGAGAGCTTGCCGCCGGTGAAGAAATTCTCGAACAGGGTGAGGATCCGGTTTGCCGTGTAGCGCCACAGGGGCATGCCGCCGCGCAGGGCGTGGCCCCCCAGGATGCGCGAGCCGAGGACGCACTCGTAGAGGCCGTTTCCGATGAGCGAGGCCATGGCCGGGATCAGCTTGGGCGTGTACTGGTAATCGGGGTGCACCATGATGACGATGTCGGCCCCCTCCTCCAGGGCCAGCCGGTAGCAGGTCTTCTGGTTCGCTCCGTATCCCCGGTTCTCGGGGTGCCGGTGGACGGTAACGTCGGGAAGCGTTCCCGCAAGCGCGACGGTCTCGTCGCGGCTCGCGTCGTCGACGACGATGACCCGGTCCACGACGCCTTGCGCCATGACCTCTTCGTAGGTCTTCCGGAGGGTCTGCGCCGCGTTGTAGGCGGGCATGACGACGACGATCTTCTTCCCTGCGAACATGCATCAACCTCGATTAGGTCCTCGCCCGTTCCCGACCCGCTCACCGGATCCGGTAGACGGCATGACCGTTCGATTCATAAACCTTAACCAGGCAATGCGCAAGCTTTTCCAGCACAGGGCCGACGGCTTCCTCGGGCAGGTTGTCCCCGATGGCCTTGACGAGCAGCCTCTCCTGCACCAGCAGATGCGTCCCCCCCAGGGACCTCAGGAAGGCTGCGAGCGCCGCCGTGTCGGCCGACGCCCTCCCGATGGCCTTCACAATCCCCGTCTCCAGGCCGACGTGATGGAGGTACTCCCTGTCGAGGTAATACCCGCGGCCGCTGACGTAGAGCAGATAGACGACGGCATCCTCCGGCAGGGTTCGATTGATGAAGGCCACGGAGGGGTAGCTGCCGACCTGCCTGGAGAGGAACGCATCCCGCGCCTCCTGCCCGAGGATGTACGGCAGGGGCCGGACATCGGCGAACAGGTTCCCCAGGTAGAAAAGGTTTGAGGCCATCAGCAGAACGACGCCGGCCATGACGGCCCCCGCCGCCGTTTCATGCGACCGGCTCAAACGGCGCTGCAGCCACTCCACGGCGTTTCGGATCCCCTGCACGGCAAGGATCGCCGCAAAGGGAAGAATCGGGAGGATGTAGCGGATGCGCAGATCCGCGGTCAGAACGGACACGGTGAAGACGAACGCGATCAGGGAAAGAAAAAAAATCCGGTGGCCCTTCCGGGTCCCCGCAAAGGCCAGGGGAACCGCCAGGGCAAAGAGCGGGTTCAGCATGCCGTCGAAGTGTTGCGGGTCGTGGTCCCGGCCCTCGAAGAAGATCCGGAGCGGCAGCAGCAGGATCTGCCAGGCCTCTTCCCCGTAGACCCCCATCCTGTTCCGGATGAAGCTGAACCCGCCGCTTTCCACGTCACCCGCTGCCAGGAACGCCGCCGGTTCACGCCCTCCATGGATGAACGAAAAAACGCTGTCGAGCAGAGGGTAGACCGGGTTTCCCTTCAGAAGCAGATTCTTCACAAGCCATGGGGACGCGACGGCCAGGGCCGTCAGAAAAAACACCGCACCCCAGCGCAGCGCCTGGAGTTGCTTGCCCGTGTCCCGCGCGTACAGGTAGCAGACGGCTCCGTTGAGGAAAACCCAGGTAATGAAGGCGTTGTACTTGGTTCCCGCCGCCAGGCCCATGCAGGCGGCGGAAAGAAGCAGCCACTTCGCCTCGCCACAGCCGCCGTCCCTCCAGCGAAGATACGCCAGGACGGAAGCGGTCGTGAAAAAGACAAGCCCCAGGTCCACGTACGCCGTGACGGAGAGCCGGATGACCATCGGCGTACTGGCGAATACGAGCAGCCCGAGAAGTCCCCATGTGTGCCCTTCGCGATCGCGAAGGTAACGGTACACGAGGTAGCCCGTCCCCCAGCCGAACAACAGGTGAATCAGGGCGGGCAGCACGTCGTTGCCGAACAGCAGGGAGACCAGGTAGAGCAGGTCGAC
>JALOPC010000345.1 GCA_025454095.1 Syntrophales bacterium
AAGGAATCGCGCCTGCTGCTGATGAGCGAGCGGGCCCTGGCGTTCCTGACGAGCGGCACGGAGTACGCCTGATCCGAGGGGAAGCCGGCAGCGCAGCGACGGAAGGCGTCCCGCCCCGTCCGGCTTCCCCGCGTTCCTTTCCGGCTCAGCCGGCCGATCCGGCCGCAATCTGCGTGACCGATGCGATGATCTTCTTCAGGGACGAGCCGGGGCCGAAGACCTCGACGATGCCCGCTTTCTTGAGTTTCGGGACGTCATCGGGGGCGACGGTGCCGCCGAAGATGACCTTGATGTCCCCCGCCTTTTCCTTTTTCAACAGCTTCACGACCTTCGGGGCCAGTTCGAGATGGTTGCCCGAGAGGGAGCTCAGCCCGATGATGTCGACGTCCTCCTGGACGGCCATCCGCACGATGTTTTCCGGGTTCTGGTTTCCACCGTAGATGATCTCCATGCCCGCGTCGCGCAGCGCCTTGGCGACCACGATGCTTCCCCGCCAGTGGGCGTCCATCCCGAGACGCGCGATCAGGATCCGTATCTTCTTTTCCATGCCTCTCACCTCCCGTTTCGTCCTCGGGTTAGAACAGCGGGGGATCCCACACGCCCCAGACTCGCTTCATGGCCTTCGAAATCTCGCCTTCCGTCAAGGGGGCTTTCACGGCGCCGACCAGAAGCTCCATCAGGTTCTCGTTGCGCTCGCAGCAGCGGGAGACGGCGTCGAGGGCCTTTTGCACATCGGCCCCCTTCCTCTGCTTGCGCAGCCGGCTGAGCTTCTTCTTTTGGATGCCGAGCGTCGCGGGGATGCTGAAGAGCTCGATCGGGAGCTTTTCGTCCTCGATTTCGTGGCAGTTGACCCCCACGATCGGCATCTCGCCGGACTCGACATCCCATTGGTACTTGTAGGCGGCGGCCGATATCTCCTCGTGGATCCACCCTTTCTCGGCGGCCTTCACGATGCCGCCCATGCCGTCGATGACCTCCAGGATCCGGTCGATCTCCCGCTCCATGGCATTGGTGAGCGACTCGAGGAAGTAGGACCCCCCGAGGGGATCCACCGTGTTGGTCACGCCGGTCTCGGACTGCAGGATCTGCTGGGTCCTGAGCGCGGTGAGGGACGAGAGCTCCGTGGGCACGCACAGCGCCTCGTCGTAGGCGTCCACGTGCACCGACTGTGCCCCGCCCAGGACGGCGGCCATGGCGTGATAGGCGGCCCGGGCGATGTTGTTGAGAGGCTGTTGGGCCGTCAGGGCCACCCCGGCCGTCTGCACGTGGAACCGGAACATCCGCGACCGCGCATCCTTCGGGGCGAAGCGCCTCTGGATGGTCCTGGCGTAGACCCGCCGGGCCGCGCGGTACTTGGCGATCTCCTCGAAGAAATCGTTGTGGGCCGACAGGAAGAAACTCAGCCGGGGCGCGAAGCGGTCGAACGCGAGACCCCGGCGAATCATCTCCTCGGCGCAGGCGATGGCGTTGGCGATGACGAAGGCCACCTCCTGGGGCGCCGTGCACCCGGCCTCCCGGTAGTTGTAGCCGGCGAAGCTGACGGGGTTCCATCGCGGCGCGAACTTCGAGCAGAACTCGATGGCGTCGCAGCTCAGCTTGAAAGAGGCCGCGGGCGGAAGCACCCCCGGGGCGATGGTCACGGCCGTCTCCATGAGAAAGTCGTTCTGGCTCGTCCCGGCCAGCCTCTCCAGGGCAACGCCCCGGTCGAGGGCGTTGGCGAAATACATGGACTGCACGGAGATGTTGCAGATGGGCTGGCAGGTTACCAGCGAGACGCTGACCTCCTCGATGGGGATCCCGTCGAAGAGAATGCCCATGTCCCGGATGCTGTCGATGGATACCCCGCCGCGCCCGACGTCGGCCCCCGCGTCCGGGTCGTCGCTGTCGTAGCCCCGCAGGGTCGGGTAGTCGAACACGCCGTTGATGCCCGTCGCCCCCTGCTGCAGGAGAAACTTGTAGCGCTTGTTCGTCTCCTCCGGGGGCCCGAAGCCGGCCAACTGGCGGTGGGTCCACGTGCGCCCGCGATACATCGTGGGCTGGACCCCTCGGATGAAGGGCTCCATCCCGGGAAACCCCAGGTCCCGCAGGTAGTCCATGGAGGCCAGATCCTCGGGCGTGTAGAGGGGCTTGACGGCAAACCCCGAGAGGGTCTCGAACTTCTTCGGCATCTCCCTGTGGTGCTCGTAGCAGTCCTTCCGCCACGCCTCCCGCTCCGCCCGGATCGTCCCGACGGCCCCGTCGTTGAACAATCTGCTTGCCACTGCGCTCCTCCTTTCGGCTGTTTTGTTGCTCTAGGTTGCCCCGTCAACGCATAATAAAAGCCCCGCCTCTTTCGGAAGCGGGGCTTCGATCATTTCTCCATGGCACACCCTGCAAGGGTTGGTGGGTTAATTGAATAACCGACTGCCATTCTGAAGGCGTAGCGCGCCTTCTACATATCGGGGATGAATCGAAATGGCAAGCCCTATTTGGCCTGCCTGCGGCGGTAGAAAGGGGAAGCCGGGACTACCGGATCTCTTCCGGGGAATGATGGTGGTCGAGAATCTGCGCCTCTTCCCGGGGCA
>JALOPC010000346.1 GCA_025454095.1 Syntrophales bacterium
AACGACGGCACGATCGACGTGACGGCCCGTTCGGCGGTGGTCATCGGATCGGCCCGGGCCCGGGCCTACGGCATCCTCACGGGCGACGGCAATGACACCGTCACCAACGCGGGGATCATCCGGACCTCCCAGACCGGAATCGCGACGGGGGTCTCGATCGAGACGCCGGGCATCGCCATCAGCACCGGCGGCGGCAGCGACCGGGTGACGCTGGAGGCCGGCTCGTTTACGAGGGGCATCGTCGATCTTGGAAGCGGCGACGACACGATCTCGTTCAACGGCAGCCTGTCGGTCACGGGCAGCGTGACCGGCGGGGCCGGCAGCGACACTCTCGTATTCTCGGGCGACGGGGCCCTGGGTGCCCCGCTCTCCGGGTTCGAGACGGCTGTCAAGGAGGGCGCGGGGACGTACGCCGTCAGTTCTCTCGCACAGGTGAGGCGCCTGGAGATGAGCGGCGGCACGCTGGCCGTCGCGCACGGCTACCAGACCAACGGCGCGAAGTACCCGATCCTCACGGCGAACACGGTGAACGGCTGGTTCACGAGCGAGACCCTGCCGGCGCCCGTTCCGCTGCTTTCCTTCAGCGTCTCGGGGTTCAGCGACCGCGTGGAGGTTGAGGCCCACGCGAAGAGCTGCACCACCGTGGCAGCCAACCCCGTCCAGATGCGGATCGCCCAGATGCTGGACAAGGCCATGGCCGCGGCCACGGGCAAAACCGCGGAGATGCTCGGGGAGTTCCAGGCCCTTCCCGCCCAGGACTTTCAGAAGGCGTTTGCCAGCCTCAACCCCGGCACCTACGACCGCTTCCGCAAGACCTCGCTTTCGGCCTCGCGAGAGAATATCCGGAGTCTCCACAACCGGATGACGGCGCTGCGTCTCACCGACCCGCGTCACGGCGCAGCCATTCAGGCCCGGTCGTTCGCCAACACGATGTCCCTGTTCAAAACGGGGGCCGACTCGGGGGTCGACCCGGACCAGGCCTGGCAGCTCGGCCGGATCTCCTCGGCCGAGGCGCAGGACGGCAGCTGGATGAGCGCGTTCGGCCAGAGGGGCAGCTTCGCCGGGGCGGGCGGACAGGCGGGGTATGACTACCGCGTGAACGGGACCGTCATCGGCTTCGATCAGCGCCACGGGGGAGGTCTCATCACGGGCTTCAGCAGCGGGTTCAGCCGGGGCAGCGCGGGTATCGAGGACAGGATGGGGACGGGCAGCATGGACGGGGCCGCCAGTTCCATCTACGGCAGCTGGTCCGCAGCCGAGACCTACCTGGAGAGCGCGCTGTCCTTCGCCCGGAACCACTACACGAACCGGCGCAGCATCGTCGTGGGCCCGCTGGCGCAGTCGGCGGCGGCGGATCACGAGGGGAACCTCTTCACGGCATACCTCTCGGGCGGGCGATACATCGACCTGAACCGATGGGTGGTCGAACCCTATGCCTCCATGCTCTTCGCCCAGGCCTACGAAGAGGGTTTCCAGGAGTCCGGCGACGGGCTGAGCCTGCGAATCCACGACGACCGGACCCGGTCGCTCGTCTCCGATGTGGGCCTGCGCATCGCCCGGTCCTACGAGGTGCCCTTCGGACACCTGATCCCCGAAGCGGGGGTTGCCTGGGCCTATGACTTCCGGCTCGACGACCGCAGGGTCACCGCGTCGCTGGCCGACGTGGAGGGTTCGGAGTTCTCGATACCCGGGGAGCAGACAGGACGCCACGGGGCACGTTTCGAGGCCGGCCTGTCCTGGCAGGGCGCGGGCGGTGTGGCCGCTTCGCTCAAGTACACGGGCGAATTCCGCAGCGGCGCCGACGACCAGGGCGTCTTCGGTTATCTGCGGGTCGAGTTCTAGCCCCAAGACGCGCCCCTGCAGCCTCCCGATCGGCTGCAGGGGACTGTCTTTTTCTCCCCCCTCTCCGGACCGCCGGAGCCGGCGCGAGCCGGCCGCGGATCCGACCCCTTCGGGAACAGCAGCGAGGAGGGCAGCCGTGACCCGTCGAGCAGGGACACACGTTCAGGAAATCCGGGCGGCCGTGTTGAGAAAGGCGGGCGGCCCGCTGCGGATCGAGACCCTCGAGATGGAGGGCCCGCGCGACGATGAAGTCCTCGTCCGTGTCGTCGCCTCCGGCATCTGCCACACCGACATCCGTTACATCGACGACTGGTACGAAGCCGCGGAGGGCCCGCTCGTTCTCGGCCACGAGGGCGCAGGCGTCGTGGAGCGCGTCGGCGGGAAGGTGAAAGCCGTCCGGCGCGGCGACCGGGTCGTTCTTTCCTATCAGTCCTGCGGTCATTGCCGCCCATGCCGGAGCGGACACCCGGCAGCCTGCCCGTCTCTTTCCGAGCTCAACTTCGGCTTCCACCGCCCCGACGGGAGCAACGCGCTGGAGCGAAGCGGCGTGCGCGGCCATTTTTTCGGCCAGTCCTCTTTTGCAACCCACGCCCTGGCGACGGAGCGCAACCTCGTCAGGGTCCCGCGATCCATGCCCCTGGAAGTGCTCGCACCGCTCGGGTGCGGGATGCAGACCGGCGCGGGAACCGTCCTGAACACGCTGTCGGTCCCCGCCGGGGCGGGCGTTGCCGTCTTCGGCACGGGTGCCGTGGGCCTCGCGGCCGTCATGGCGGCCCGCATCGCCGGGGCCCGCCCGATCATCGGCGTCGACATCGTCGCGGCGCGGCTCAAGCTCGCCCTGGAACTGGGCGCAACCCACGTCATCGACAGCCGACGGCACAGCGTGACCGATCGAATCCGGGCCATCACCGGAGGCGGAGTCGACTACATCATCGAGACGACAGGCGACGACAGGGCCGTGGTTCTGCTCAACCCGCGGGGCACCGCGGCATACGTCGCGGGGGCAAACGGCCGCGAACCCCTGCCGGATGGACGCAAGGCCCTCAGCGTCGTCCAGGGCGACGCCGTCCCTCAGGTCTTCATCCCGAAGCTGATCGAGTTCCATCGCAGGGGGCTGTTTCCCTTCGACCGCCTGGTGACCTTCTACCCCTTCGGGCGGATCAA
>JALOPC010000347.1 GCA_025454095.1 Syntrophales bacterium
GCGCGGCGGTACGATTCTCTGCTTCGCGCCGACCGACCCCGGCATCGATCTGCCCGTGCCCGTCAACGACTTCTGGCGCAACGAGATCCGCGTCCTGCCCTCCTACGGCAATGCCCCGCAGGACGCAGTCGTCGCGATCGAGATGATCCGCTCGGGACGCGTGCCCGTGGAAACGATGATCACCCACCGCCTGGGCCTCGACGAGGCGCTCCAGGGGTTCAGGCTCGTTGCCGAGGCGAGCGAGGCCCTGAAGGTCATCCTCTACCCCCACCCTGCGTAGGCAGAGAAGTTACGAAGTTGAGAAACTCGGGTTGGCTGGAAGTCCATCGCACGCTGCTGCCTCTCCGAGCTTCCCAATTTCAAAGCTTCCTGGCTTCCATCTTTGTCGGTTGACATTCCCCATCGGCCCCGGTTAGATAGAGACAAGACCGCAGGAGAACGGGATGAACGACGCTGTGCAGCAGAAGGACACGAAACACAGGGCCTCCGCGGAGGCAAAGGAGCTTGCCGGTCTTTTCGCGGATCCGGAGCGCGGCCTGCGGGCGGTGCGATCGCTCGAGGCGGGAAGGGCCATGGCCCTCGTTGCGGAGCGGTTCGCGGAGAGATCCTGGGTGCCCGTGGGGCTCACCGTGACGGCTGCCGACGGGGAGACGGTCCTGGCGCTTTATCCGGGAGAGCGAGGCCGCGGCCTCGCCCCCGAAGTGTTGCGGGCGGCCCTCCGGGGCTTGCGCGAGGAACCGTTCACGGAGCTGAGCGCCTTCATCGAGACGGGCGACGCGAGGGCCGCGACGGTTTTCGAGAAGGCCGGATTCGCCCCCGCGGGCTCGTGCCGCTTCCGGGGCCGGACGTCGACACGGTTCGTCCGTAACCTGCGGGGCGACTGCACGCCTTACAACGTATGGATCTGACGGGGCGCTTTCCGCTGACGTTCAACGTGACGCATGCCTAAAGAGATCACCCACTGGCTCATTGCATCGGACGTATCCTCGGGACTCAGGGAAACCGCTTTCCGGGAGCCCCTCGCGCGCTACGGAAACATCCTCAAGATCGGCGCCGTCGTCCACGATGCCCCCTACTACTATGTCAAACGAGACCGGGAGAGGCGGTTCGGGGATCTGCCCCGCAAGCTCCACGGCACCGTCGATGACGCCTACGAGCTGGTCGGCGCCCTTCTGAGCTTCACCCTGGAGAGGCCCCCCGCGGAGCGCAGCCCGCTGCTGGCCTTTCTCGTCGGTCTCGTGACCCACCTGTTTGCCGACGCCCTCCTGCACCCGATGATCTTTCACCTCACGGGGCCCTACGATCACCCCTCGTTCCGGCAAGGGTCCATCGCCCGGCAGGACCACCGCCGGCTCGAGGCGCTCATCGATATGCACTTTGCAGGCGGCTACGAGCGGGCGATCGGCTGCTCCCTGGCGTCCCTGCTCGACGCGGCGGAGGCGCCGCTGGGTGAAATCTTCACGCACGCCGGGACCGCATGGCTCGAACCGGGCAGGGCGGACGGCTTTGCCGAGGGACTCGCCTCGGCGTTCCGCCTCTTTGCCTTCATGCAGGGTCTCTTTCGAAATCCCGTTCTGGGCCGCCTTGCTTTCCGGCTTTTCCCGGTCGTCCCGTTGTTCGCCGGAGAGATCCTGGCCCTCGTGTACGCACCCCAGCTGGAGCGCTACGAGGCGCGGATCGCGGGGGACATCCGCTACCGCCACCCCTGCTCGGGCATCGAGGAGACGGGCAGGCTCGACGATCTCTTTCGCAGGGCCGTGGAGCAGAGCGTTGCGTTCTGCCGGGGGCTCGAGCCCCTGATCGACCCCGCGGCAAAACGGCCGGCGAAGCTCGTCCTGCCCTCGATCGACCCCGGCCTGGGCTTCGATCCGGACCACCCGCTTTGCCATTATGCCGAACGGCGGTTCTTCCGATGAGACGGCTCCCCGGGTTTTTGTTTGCAAAAGAAGGTCTGCGTGATTATCTTGATCCTGCCGTGCCTGGCGGGCGACGTCCTGCCTCGTACAGACATCCCCTGGATCGCTGCGGAATACGATGACGCTGTTTCTGCTGAAGTTTCTCCTGATATACGGGCTGATGCACGGCTACGTCTTCCTGAAAGCCCGGGCCGCCTTTTCCTTCGGGCGCGGCACGGGCGTGGCCGTCGCGTTCGCCCTGTTTGTCATGGTCCTGTCCCCTCTCGTCAGCGGCCTTCTGGCAAGGCACGGGTCCGAGGCGGCGGCGCGGGCCGCGACCTGGGGAAGTTATGTCTGGATGGCGCTGGTGTTCCTGCTCGTCGTGATGCTGCTTGCCGTGGATCTGTACCGCGGCGTCGTTTTCCTGGCGGGAGTTGCCGCCCGCACCGACCTCTCCGCCGCCGCGCCGGGGGCGAGGACTGCCTTCCTCGTGCCGCTGGTCCTCTCGATGGCGGCAACGGCCTGGGGCTTTCACGAGGCCCTGGATATTCGGACGGAGCGGGTCGTGATCGAGACGGACCGACTGCCGGAAGACGTGGAGCGGGTCCGGATCTGCCAGCTCTCCGACGTGCACCTCGGTCCCATTGTCCGCGAAGAGAGACTCGCGCGCATGCTCGCCGTGGTGAAGAGGGAAAACCCCGACCTGCTTGTCTCCACGGGCGACCTGGTGGACGGCAGGCTGGCTCAACTGCCGGGCCTGCTCGAGCAGTTCCGGGAGATCCGGCCGGCCCTGGGCAAGGTTGCCGTGACGGGAAACCACGAGTTCTACGTGGGACTCGACGGAGCCCTGGCTTTCACGAAAGGCGCCGGGTTCGACGTGCTGAGGGGGGAGGTGCGCGATGTGGGCGGGGTTCTCACCCTCGTCGGCGTGGACGACCCGGCGGGGCGCGGC
>JALOPC010000059.1 GCA_025454095.1 Syntrophales bacterium
AGGAAGAGCGGAAAAGGGAAAAGAGTCTTGTCGGAGTCTTTTCCTACCTTCCTAACCTCCTAACTTCTTAGCTTCCCGTGCTTCCGCCGGAATGCGCGCCGTGACACGGCGGGTATTGTATTGGCCCTTGGCGCTGGTTCGAGGCCAAGGGCGGGGTCATCATATAGAAGACCGGGCCTCTTCGCAACTCAAATCGTCCGGCGCCCGCCCCGGAGCCCGAAACGGCCGCGCCCGGCCACGCAGCGGGCAGATTCCCTGTTGACTTCGAGGGGCATATCAAGTAGAAATATCAGGTTAAATTTAACAAATCATTACGGTTTTCGGAAAGCCTATGTTCCGGTCGGCCATCCTGGTCCTCCTGGGGACATCGATCACGGCCTTCATCTCCTTCTTCGTCGTCGTATCCTACCGCCTGTTTCCCCGCGGGGAGTACACGACGCACCGTGTATCCGTGCTCTGGGCGAAGATGATGCTCCGCATCTCGAGCGTCCGGGTGACCGTGGAAGGCCGGGAAAACATCCTCCGGGGCAGGGCCCAGGTTTTCATGGCCAACCACCAGAGCGGCTTCGACATCCTGATCGTGCTGGCGAACATCGACACCTATTTCGCCTGGATCGCAAAGAAGGAGCTGTTCGCGATCCCCGTGTTCGGCCAGGCCCTGGCGAGGACGGGATCCATCCCGATCGACCGGAAGAATTTCGTGCGGGCCATGCGCAGCATCCACGACGCGGCGCGCCGGATCCGCGAAGGCAAATCGGTCATGACGTTCCCCGAGGGGACGAGAAGCATGGACGGGCAGATCCACCCGTTCAAAAAAGGGGTGTTCCACCTGGCCCTGAAGGCCGGGGTCCCCATCGTGCCGGTCGCGATCGTCGGCAGCGGCGAGATCATGCCCAAGAAGTCGCTCCGGGTCCACCCGGGGCACGTCACCCTGGTCATCGACAAGCCCATCGACGTGACCGCCTACACGGAAGAGACGCTGGACGATCTGCTCGACCGGGTCTACGGCGTCATCGCATCGCACTACGACCTGCGGCGGCGGAAAATGGCGCTCGGAAAGGAGAACGCGGCGTGAGCCTGCTGGAAGGAATCCTCCTCGGCATCGTGCAGGGACTGACGGAGCTGCTGCCCGTGAGCAGTTCGGCCCACCTCGTGTTCGCCCAGAGCCTCATCCAGGGCTTCAAGCAGCCCGGGGTCCTCTTCGACGTGGTGCTCCACGTCGGGACGACCGTGGCCGTCGCCCTGTTCTTCCGGAGGGAGATCGGGGAGATCCTCGTGGCGCTCTTGCCCAAAGGGTACCGCCGGTCGCTTTCGGGCCGCCTCGACACGGCGCTCAATGACGGCTGGGTCGGCACACGCAGGCGCTTCCTGCTGTACCTCATCGTGGCCACGGCGATCACCGGCGCGATCGGCCTCGGCTTCAAGGACGTCATCCACGAACTCTTCGAGTCCGTGGAGCTGGCCGCCTCGATGCTTCTCGTGACGGGGATCCTCCTCTTCCTGTCCGACCGCGTGAAGAACCCGGTGCGGACCGAGGCCCAGATGAACCTCCTCGACGGCATCGTGATCGGCGTGATCCAGGGGATCGCCGTGCTGCCCGGCATTTCGCGCTCCGGCTCGACGATCACCTTCGGCCTCTTCCGGGGGCTCGAGGGCGAGACGGCGGCGCGGTTCTCTTTCCTGCTGTCGATCCCGGCCATCGCGGGCGCGGCGGTTCTCGAGGCGAGGCATGCCGAGGCCATCCCGCAGGACCAGATCGCGGTGTACGCAGCCGGAGGCCTGGCCGCGGCGGTGGTGGCGTACCTGACCCTGAAGTTTCTCTTCCTCGTGGTGCGGAAGCGCAACCTGCGGTTCTTCGCCTATTACTGCTGGATCGTAGGGGCGGCGGTCCTCGCCCTGAACCTGCTATGAAACGACGGGAACCCATGGCCGAACGAAAACCCATACAGGGGCGGGCGCGCGAAATCGCGGGGGTTGTCCTCTTCGCCCTGGCGGTGTTCCTGTTCCTGTCGGTGATCTCCTACTCCCCGTCGGACCCGTCGCTGTCGAACTACGAGACCTCGCGGGCGAAGATCTCCAACATCGGCGGCATCATCGGCTCGTACCTCGCCGACCTGCTGATCCGCTTCCTGGGGCTCTCTGCCTACTGGCTGCCGCTTTTCCTGCTGATCACCTCGGTGAAGCTCTTCCTCGACGCCGGCTTCCTCTTCCGGCCCGGCTGGATCGGGGGATTCGTGGGACTCATCGTGACCACCTCGGGTCTCTTCGCGCACGCCTACAAGCTCATCCCGCTCGTCGACACGCCCTTCGCGGCCGGCGGGTTCGCGGGCACGCTGCTCTCGGAGTACCTCAACGCCCTGTTCAACCCCGGCGGGACCTTCATCTTCCTGCTGCTGGGTCTCATCGTCTCGCTGATCGTCACGGTGGACCTCTCCGTCGTGACGGCCCTGCGCAAGGCCTACGGGGTCGCCCGGAGCACGGGCCGCGGCATCCGCTCCTACGCCGAGATCGGCCGCGAGAAGGTGACGGACTACCTGAAGGAGGACGAGGCAGAGGAGCAGAAGCGCGAGGCCCCGACGAAAGCCGAGAAGCGCCCGCCCCCCCTGATCCGAGAAGAGAAGGCCCCGGCGCAGGAACGGACGAGGAAGAAGAAGGTCGAGCAGACGGCCTTCGAGTTCGCCCAGCCCCGGGGGGCCTACATCCTGCCGCCGTTGACGCTGCTCGACGACGTGCCCCGGCGGGACACGAAACAGCGCCGCGAGAACCTGATCGCCAACGCGCGGCTGCTGGAGAAAAAGCTCGCCGATTTCGGCGTCGAAGGGAAGGTCACGGAAGTCAAGCCCGGGCCCGTCATCACGATGTACGAGCTCGAGCCCGCGCCGGGCGTGAAGATCAACAAGATCGCCAACCTCTCCGACGACCTGGCCCTGGCCCTGAAGGCCCCCAGCGTGCGCATCGTCGCGCCCATCCCCGGCAAGGCCGCCATCGGGATCGAGATCCCCAACCCCGAGCGCGATTCCGTCACCCTTCGCGACGCCGTCGACAACGAGGCCTTCGCCCAGTCCAAGAACCGCCTGCCCATCGCGCTGGGCGAGGACATCACGGGGGCGCCCGTGATCGCCGATTTGATCCGGATGCCCCACCTGCTCATCGCGGGGACGACCGGGTCGGGGAAAAGCGTGTTTCTCAACGCGCTGATCTGCAGCCTTCTCTTCAAGGCGCCCCCCGACGAGATGAAGTTCATCATGATCGACCCCAAGCGCCTGGAGCTGGCGGCCTACGAGGGCCTGCCCCACCTGCTGCACCCCGTCGTCGTGGACCCCAAGGAGGCCGCCGCGGTGCTGCGCTGGGCCGTCGAGGAGATGGAGAACCGCTACCGCATCATCGGCGAGACGGGCGAGAAGAGCGTCGACAAGTTCAACCGCTTCGTCGAGAAGAAGCAGCAGGGGCGAGAGCGCATCATCGACGAGGGGCAGGCGCAGCTGCCCATGGACGAGGCGGCCGAACCGGCGCAGAAGCCCCTGCCGGCCAAGCTCCCCTACATCGTCATCGTCATCGACGAGATGGCGGATCTCATGATGGTGGCCCAGCGCAACGTCGAGGAGTCGCTCACGAGGCTGGCCCAGATGGCCCGCGCCTCGGGCATCCACCTCATCCTCGCAACCCAGCGCCCCTCGGTGGACGTCATCACGGGGATCATCAAGGCGAACTTCCCCACGCGCATCTCCTTCCAGGTCTCCTCGAAGGTGGACTCGCGGACCATCCTGGACCAGCTCGGCGCCGAGCAGCTCCTCGGCCAGGGCGACATGCTCTTCATGCCCCCGGGCACCTCGAAGCTCCAGCGCATCCACGGCGCCTTCGTCTCCGACCGGGAGATCTCGCGGATCGTGAGTTTCATCCGCAAGCAGGAGACGCCGATCTACGACGAGTCGATCCAGAAGTTCAAGGTCGAAGCCCAGGAGGGCGAGAAGGCCGAGGGCGACGTCGACGAGAAGTACGACGAGGCCGTGGAGCTGGTCACCGAGCTCGGGCAGGCCTCGGTCTCGCTCGTGCAGCGCTACCTCAAGGTGGGGTACAACCGCGCCGCCCGCATGATCGAGCGGATGGAAAAGGAGGGCGTCGTGGGGCCCTCCGACGGCGTGAAACCGCGCAAGGTCCTCGCCAGAAAGCTGCCGCGGTAAGGTGAACGAAAAGAGCGTTTACATCCTGAGCCTCGGCTGCCCGAAGAACCTCGTGGACAGCGAGGTCATGTCCGCCCTGCTGTCGCGCTCCGGCTGGAGCGTCACCGACCGGCCCGACCGGGCCGGCACCATCGTCGTCAACACCTGCGCCTTCATCCTCCCCGCGAAGGAGGAGTCCGTCGAGGAGATCCTCCGGATGGCGGCCTGGAAAAAGAAGGGCCGCTGCCGCAGGCTCGTCGTCACGGGCTGCCTGCCGCAGCGCTACGGCGCCGAGCTGGCCCGCGAGCTTCCCGAGGTCGACCTCTTCCTGGGCACGGGGGATTTCCCGGGGATCCTCGCGCACCTCGAGCGCCTCGGCGAAGGCCCGCGGCGCGCCCCGGCGGTGCACGTGGGAACCCCCCTCTACCTCATGGACGCCTCGGTCCCGCGGCGGGTCTCCACGGCCTTCTACGGCTATCTCAAGATCGCCGAGGGGTGCTCGAACCGCTGCGCCTACTGCATCATCCCCTCGATCCGGGGGCCCTTCCGGAGCCGCCCCCTGGACGACCTCGTCGCCGAGGCCGACCGGCTCGCGGCCGGGGGGACGCGCGAGATCATCCTCATCGCCCAGGACACGACGGCCTGGGGACGCGACCTTCGGGGGCGCCCCACGCTCAACGGCCTTCTCAAGCGGCTCTGCGCAATCGAGGGGCCGCGCTGGATCCGGCTTCTCTACGCCTACCCGAAAAACATCACCGACGAGCTTCTCGCCACGATGGCCGCCGAGGACAAGATTTGCCGCTACCTCGACATCCCGGTGCAGCACATCGACGACAAGGTCCTCAAGGCGATGAACCGCAAGGGCACCTCCGCCTTCCTCCGGAAGAAGATCGACGAGATCCGCAGGGCCGTCCCGGGGATCGCCCTGCGCACCTCGCTCATCGTCGGCTACCCCGGCGAGACGGAGGATGCCTTCGAGCGGCTGCTGCGGTTCGTGGAGGAGGCCCGCTTCGAGAGCCTGGGGGTCTTTACGTATTCACCGGAAGAGGGGACAAAGGCTGCGGAGATGCCCGGGCAGGTGCCGGCGCCGGAGAAGCGGAGGCGCCAGGCCCTCGTTATGGAGGCCCAGGCGGCGATCGCCGACGAGATCGGCCTTGCCCGCATCGGGGCGGTGGAGGACGTGCTCATCGAGGGCAGGACGGGGCGGAAGGATTTCCCCTGGCGGGGCAGGACGCGCTTCCAGGCCCCCGAGATCGACGGGATCACCTACGTGCGCGGCGCGGCGCTCGCCCCGGGCGGGATTGTCCGCTGCAGGATCACCGATGCGGCGCTCTACGACCTGTACGCGGAAAAGGCGGACGACTGAGGATCGCCTGCCTCACATCAGCCCCAGCTGCTTCCTTCTCTTCTTCTCGTCGCCGTCGAGACAGCAGCGCTTGTACTTCTTGCCGCTCCCGCACGGGCACGCATCGTTGCGGCCCGTCTCTTCCTTCTTGGCGGTGTTGTTGTCCACCGCGAACAGTTTTTCCAGGAGTTTCATCGTCGTCCTTTCGCCGCGCGCCCTCGGGCCTCCGCCGGGAAGCCGCTGTCAGCCCTGATCCTGCGACGGCCCCTCCGCCACGACCTCGATGTCGAAGACGAGGGTCTTTCCGGCCAGGAAGTGGTTCAGGTCCATCTTGACCACCTCGTCGAGGATCTCGAAGACCTCGGCCGGGATCTTGTTGCCCTGCGGGTCGATGAGCTCGATCATCATCCCCTTCTCGATTTCCATGCCCTCGGGGACCGTGTCCTTCGGGATGTCGACGATCAGTTCCACCTGCCGGGGGCCGTAGGCCATCTCCGGAGCGATCGTGACGGTTTTCGCGTCCCCCACGGCCATGCCGACCACCGCCTCGTCGAAACCCCGGATAATCTGCCCGGTGCCGACGGTGAAGGTCAGGGGCCGCCGTCCCGACGAGGAGTCGAAGATCTCGCCGTTCTCGAGTTTCCCGGTGTAGTGGACGCTGATCGTGTCCCCGGACTGGATGAGCTTTTTCATCGTTGTTCCTCCGCATTTGCCTGTTCATCCCTGAATAAAAAACCACCGGCCTCTGCGGAGCCCGGTGGTTTTCCTGCGCCACAAAAATCGCTTTTCACCCAGGTTGAGCCCTCAAAAACTCTTGAGGTTGCCCTTGGGGAGTTGTATATAACGCGTCAGGTTAAAAGTAAAGCTCCCGTTTGTGCCGCGGCGACCCGTACAGAAGGCGCACAGGCCGGCGGAACCTTCGGCAAGCATGCACCCTCAACGAATCCAGATCGAAGAGCTCGTCAACTCGCTGACCCACGGCGCGGGCGCCCTCCTGAGCGCCGCGGGGCTCGGCGTGCTGGTGGTGCTGGCCTGCCTGCACGGCACGGCGCTGCACATCGTGAGCTGCAGCATCTACGGGGCGACGCTCGTGCTGCTGTACACGGCCTCGACGCTCTACCACTCCGTCCGCTCGCCGAGCCTCAAACACGCATTCAAGATCGTCGACCACTCGTGCATCTACCTGCTGATCGCGGGGACCTACACGCCCTTCACGCTCGTGACCCTGCAGGGCAACTGGGGCTGGACGCTGTTCAGCCTGATCTGGCTGCTCGCCGCCGCGGGGATCGTCTTCCAGCTCTTCTTCGTGCACCGATTCAAGATCCTCGCCACAATCGCCTACGTTCTGATGGGGTGGCTCGCCGTCTTCGCGGCGAAGCCGCTTCTCGACGCCCTGCCCGCCGGGGGGTTTGCCTGGCTGCTGGCCGGGGGCATCGTCTACACCGTGGGCGCCCTGTTCTACCTCGTCAAGAGCCTGCCGTACAATCACGCCATCTGGCACCTCTTCGTGCTCGGCGGCAGCGCGTGCCACTACGTGGCCGTCCTGCTCTACGTGGTGCCGGCAGCATGAGGGCGGGGGGGTGGTACGGCGCCATGCAGTCGAAACGCCTTCAGATCGAGGAGCTTGTCAACAGTCTCACCCACGGGACGGGCGCCCTCCTGAGCGCCGCGGGGCTCGGCGCACTGGTGGCCCTCGCCTGCCTGCACGGCACGGCGCTGCACATCGTGAGCTGCAGCATCTACGGAGCGACGCTCGTGCTGCTGTACACGGCCTCGACGCTCTACCACTCCGTCCGCTCGCCGAGGCTCAAGCATGCCTTCCGGATCGTGGACCGCTCGTGCATCTACCTGCTCATCGCGGGCAGTTACACGCCCTTCACGCTGGTGACGCTGCGGGGAAGCTGGGGGTGGACGCTCTTCGGCCTCGTCTGGGTGCTGGCCGCCGCAGGGATCGTTTTCCAGCTTCTCTGTGCAAACCGGTTCAAGGTCCTGTCCGCCGTCGGGTACATCCTGATGGGGTGGCTCGCCGTCTTCGCCGTGAAGCCCCTCATCGACGCCCTTCCCGCCGGGGGGTTTGCCTGGCTGCTGACCGGGGGCATCGTCTACACCGTGGGCGCCCTGTTCTACCTGATCAAGAAACTCCCCTACAACCATGCCATCTGGCACCTCTTCGTGCTCGGCGGCAGCGCGTGCCACTACGTGGCCGTCCTGCTCTACGTCGT
>JALOPC010000060.1 GCA_025454095.1 Syntrophales bacterium
ATCGACCTGCGCGAGGACATGGCCTGCAGGGGGGTGGGGTGCGTCAACGGCACCGGGGGTGCCTGCAGCACCGGGTTGGACATCACGGATTACCCCTGCGGCCCCGGAAGCTGCGCGTCGAGCACTCTTTGCGGGCAGGGGTCCATGGCAGAGTCGTGCTGCAGCGGTACCAGCGCCTGCAGCACTTGGGATATGGCCACCTGTCAGACCGGGACCAGCGTCTACGGGGAATATGGGACGAACTACACCTGCCAGTGCGTGGACGGAGCGCGGGCGGGCATGGCCTGCACCAGCGGCACCCTGGCATTGGGCTGGGGCTGCGGCTGCGGCGGCAACAACGGCGGGTATGGATGATACGCTTCTGCGGGAACCGGACATGACTGCCATCGACTCTCGACTATCCTACCTCTTTTCGCTGTCCTCGGGACTGGCCTGGGAAATCTTCCCCTGTGAGGGCGCCGACGAGGAGACACGCAGATGGGTGGAACGGTTCGTTTCTTACATGGGACTGGAGCCCGGCACCGCATCCTCGGCGCGAAGGCTTTGCTTCGGGAAAATGACGGCCGGCAACGGTCATCCGCCACGCTTCAATCCCGGCCTGCCGGCAGATGTCCCCGCGGCAGGCTGGAGGGCGCAGGGTAACTCCGGCATGATGCTGCTGCGGCATCCGGAGGTCCTCGATATCTACTGCGGGCTCTATCCCGACGACAAACCGGCCGCCGCGCAGATGCGGCGCCCCCTGGTCCCCGTTTTCGAGGAGGTGATCCGCGCGGGCGGGCTTCCGCTTCACGGGGCCCTCGTCGAGAGGCGGGGTGCGGGCCTGATGTTCGTCGGGCGGAGCGGTGCGGGCAAGTCCACCTGCTGCAGGCGGCTTCCATACGGCTGGCGGGTTCTCGGCGACGATCTGGCCATTGTTGTCCGCGACGCGGAAGGCGGGTACACGGCACACCCTCTGCCCACCTGGAGCGCTTTCGAAACGGGCGGAAACGGCTGGCCCTGCCGCGCAAACGACTCCGTCCCGCTGAGGGCCTTTTTCTTTCTGCATCATGAACCGGAAGATGGAGTCGAGGCCCTGGCCGGGGCGAAAACGGCCCTCGTCATCGAAGATGCCGGCAAAGAAGCGCTGCTCCCTTTTGATTTCTTCAGCCCTCGACACGTTTCTTTTCTGGGCGGGAGACTCTTTGCGAATGCCGTGTCCCTTGTAGCTGCCGTTCCGGCATTCCGGCTCCGCGTGAGCCTCGAGGGAAGATTCTGGGAGCAAATCGACGACGTCCTGGAGGGGTTGGCGAGAGGATGAACCGGCTCAACGCCCTGTACTGCTTCATCACGCGGGGATGCAATCTCCGTTGCCGTCACTGCTATACCGGTGCCCGCCACCGCACGGACGAGATGCACCCACAGGCAATCGACACGGGTCTTTTCCGCGACGTCGTCAGGCAGGCGAAGCAACTCGGCGTCTCCTACGTGAAACTCAGCGGAGGCGAGCCCCTCCTGCACCCCCGGATCGGCGAGATCCTGGAGACCGCCGGGCGCGAGCGGATCGGCCTCGTCCTGTCCACCAACGGCGTGCTCTGCACGCCGTCTCTGGTGAGGGAGCTGTCCCGAATCCGCCTGCGCGGGGTTTCCGTCAGCCTCGACGGCGCCGATGCCGAGACCCACGAGTGGGTCCGCGGGGAGACGGGCTGCTTCGCAAAAGCGGTGCAGGGGATACGCACCCTTGCCGAAGCCGGTCTCTCCCCGAGCATCGGCATGGTCGTCCTGCGGCGCAACATCCGCCAGGTGAAGGCCGTCGTCGATCTGGCTGAATCCCTCGGCGCCTCGTCGGTGACGTTCAACCTCGCCCAGCCCACGGGCCGGGGGGCGGCGCTGTTCGACGATGGTGAATTTCCCGAGATCCGTGATCTGATCGAGTTGGACGGCCTCGTGCGGGAGCTGTCCCGTCGAACGCCGCTTGCGCTGAGCTACACCCTTCCCCCCGCGTTCAAGCCGCTTGGCGGGTTCCTGGGGGCGGCGGGTAGGGGATACGGGGCATGTGGAATCCTCAGCGTCCTTGGAGTTCTTTCCGATGGCTCCCTGGGTCTCTGCGGGGCCGCCGAGGGCATGCCCGAGTTGATCTTCGGCCATGCCGGCCGGGACGACCTCGAGGCCGTCTGGCGTCATGCCCCCTTGCTGGAGGAGATTCGCGAGGGCCTCCCCGACCGATTCAAGGGGATCTGCGGCGAGTGCCTGATGAGAAGCCTCTGCCAGGGGCGCTGCATCGCCCAGAATTACTATCGGCGCCGTGACGTCTGGGCCCCTCACTGGTTCTGTGAGGAGGCAGACCGCCAGGGCCTGTTTCCCGAGGCGCGCAGGCAGCGCCGGCATGGCGAGGGCGGCAAAGGCGGCAGATTCCAGGCCCGGGCCGCGGCGGTGATGTCATGAGGAAAGCGAATCATCCCGAAGACCCTGTATCGAGGATCCTCGATCTTTCCCGGCGGGTGTCCCTTTTCAGCCCCGCCATGAAGCCTTTCGTTCGGTTTGCGCCGGGAAAACCAGGGGATGGCTTCTGCCGAAGGCATCTCTGGGACTTCGACGACCTGCTCCAGAAAGAATTGCTCCGGCTCTTGCGGCAGGCGGCTTCCCCGGGGGAAATTGCCCAGGCCTGCGCCCGGCAATGGAAGCAGAACTCGATGCCCCTTCTTCGGGCGGAGCGCGGGAGGCTGGAAAACGGAATCATCGATGTCACCGAGCCCCCTTACGCCGCACCCCGCCGTGACATTCTGCAGGAACACCTCGGACGGGACAGCCGCGTCCTCTACATCGGGTGCGGGACGGGCCGCGATTGCCTGGCCTGGGCCAGAGAAGGGCTGCGCGTTGTCGGGGTGGACACCGACCAGTCTCTCGTGACACTGGCCTGCCGCTGGAACGGCCATCTGCGCGTTCCGGCCGTCTTTGCCGGGATGAACATGATGGATCTGGGATTCCGGCCGGACGCCTTCGACGGCTTTCTCCTCGAGACTTATGGGGGAATGCCTGACGCGAGGCATGCGGCGGCTCTCCGGGGTGAGCTCAACAGGGTCCTCCGGCCGGGCGGGATGGGACTGGTCGTGGCCGAGCGGAAGATGTACCCCTGCTGGTGGTTCCTGATGGGCTCCTCGTGGCCCGCTTCCATGGTGGCCTGGCTGCGTGGCCAGGTCTCGCTCGATTTTCGCTTCGGGGAAAAGGATGCCTGCGAGGAGCGGCTGCAATACGGGCTGTTCAGCCGCTGCCACACGGCGGCGTCCCTTTCGGCCGAGCTTTCCCGCACCTTCGAGGTCCTTTCCTGCCGGTACCAGGCCGACCCGCGCTATGTCCTGGCTGTCGTCAGGAAGAACGAAGGTTCATCGCACCGGCAGATGGGGGAAGGACACTCGCAGCCGAACAGGTCGCGTGTTGACCTTTCCGCCGTGGAAGACGGCATCGAAAAAGCAGAGGCCCTTTGCTTGGAACTCGAGCGGCATGCCGAGCGAGCGGCATCGTACTTCGAGGCGGGAGGAAGCGGCACCGCCTGTCTGACCGAATTGGCGCCGGGCGCCGAAACGGCAATGTCCCTGCTCGACCAGCGGGTCGGCAAAGGCGGCGCGGATATCGGGCTCGCGCTGCAGGGCCGGCGAGTCCCAGTACCGCATCGGATCGGAGATGGGGATCCCGATGACGCAGTGGAGCGAATTCCACAGGATGGCAGGCATTACGGACCGAGCGGCCGGTTGCCCGCTTACGCCCACGAGGACGCTGTACGATGAAGAATAAATTTCGCTACGAGCCGCCAATGCTTGTCGACATGAAGGGGCCCAGCCTCTGCGGGGAGTTCCTCAGCTGCAGCTCCGGGGGCCTCCAATACGTTGGCGTGAGCTGCACGGAAGAGACGCACTGCCGGTCCGGTTCGGGTGCGGAAAGGTGCGCGAACGGCAGCTCCGCCTGCGGCTGCGACTCCTGCTGCGAAACCGGCAGCAGCTGGTCGTCCACATCGGGGTTCCCCTTTACGGGCTGCGAATGCGTCTGGGGCAACCAGGCGCGCATGCACTGCAGCGACGGGCAGTACACGGGAAGCGTCTGCACAAACGGCTACACGGCCGGAGACGGTCTTTGTTCGGTGGGCTCCGACGTCTACGGCTACAGCCTGCACTGGTGTGCGCCAGGAGAGTAGAATTGATTTACGGGTTTCGTCTTGCCGACAGCCAGCATTGGGGGGTCCGGGCCGGAGAGGGCACCGGGGAGTGGGCCGATGCGTTCGCCCGCCTGCTCGGGCTCGAGCCCCTGCGGGATCTTCCGGATAACGTGTTACACCTTGAGCGTCTCCCGCATTCGCCCGGTCCGGCAGACGACGGCTTTCCGGGCTCGAGCGGGTGCGTCAAGGACGGCTGGCAGATCCGCAGGTCTCCGTTTCTGGAGATCCGGCGTCATCCGTCCGTTAGGGAGATCGTCTGCAGGCTCCATGATACCGAGGATTTTCACCAGGTGAGAGAGCAGATGCGGTGCGCCCTGTTCCCCGTTTACGGCCTGACCGTTCGCCGGGGCGGTTTTCCGATCCACTGCGCACTGGTCGAGCGTGATGGCCGGGGAGTGCTGCTTGTGGGCAGAAGCGGCGCCGGGAAATCGACGGCCAGCGGCAGGCTGCCGCCGCCGTGGCGAGTTCTAGGCGACGATCTGGCCCTCGTTGTGCGGAGACCCGGGGGCGGGTTTGCGGTCCATCCCCTCCCCACGTGGAGCGCCGTGGGTCCCGATCCGGAGAAGCGCATGTGGGAGATCAACCGGGGCGTCAGCCTGGCAGCGGTTTTCTTCCTCGCCCAGTCCGCCAAGGATGAGATTCTCCCTGCGGGCGAGGCAATGGCTACGACGGTTTTGACCGATGCAGCCATGACGATATTCCGGTCTGTGCGAGTGCAGGAGCAATCCCTGGAGAAAACACTGCTGGGAGGCAATGTCTTCGCCAATGCTGCCGCCGTTGCCGGGTCGGTCCCGTCCCGTATCCTGCGCCTGAGCCTCACAGGCCGATTCTGGGAAAAGATGGACAAGGTGCTGGAAGTAAAAAAAGGGGACAGTCCTCTTTCCCCGATCGAGACGAGGCAACGGAAAACGGCATGAGTGAAACGGGCGATAAAGCCAGTGGCGCGGTCTTCTGCCGGGGTGAGAGCATGCGGCCCCTCTTTCGGCCCGGGGACCGGATCGCGTTCGTTCCCTGCCGCGCCGAAAAACTGCGGCGGGGCGACGTCATCCTCTTCACGCCGCCGGCCCAAACGGAGCGAGTCGTTCACCGGGTAATCTCGACGGGGCCTGGCGGAATCCTGACCCGGGGGGATGCAAATCCATGCCGGGATACAGGGGAAGTGCGGCAGGAGCAGATCGTCGGCCGTGCCGTAACCGTGGAACGAAAAGGCAGGCTGATCCCCGTCAGAGGCGGCCTTGCGGGGCGCCTGTCCGTGGCCTGCATCCGCACTCTTTGCAGATGCGATCATCTGGCCTCCTATGTTCTGTACCCCTGCTACAGGGCCCTTGCCCGCAGCGGTCTTTTCCGGGTGCTGCTGCCCCCGGCCTTGCGTCCGAGGGTTGTCACCTTCGAACGGGATGGTGCAAGGGAAATGCAACTCGTCCTGGGAAGGCGCATCATCGGCAGACGTTCCGCGGGCGCCGGCAGGTGGACCATCCGCCGACCCTTCCGGCTCTTTGTCGATGAGCAAGCCTTGCCGTGACGGAGAACCTGCGTCAGGCCTTCCCCCTCCTTTCTCCGGGCGCCCGTCCGGGCACGAATCTGGCATTGTACATACCATTCCAGGGTGACGCGCGCCCGGTGCCGGATCGAAAGCAGAGCGTTCCGTAACAGGACCAACTGGAGAGCATGAGAATTTGGATTGAAACTCTGAAAAACGGGCTTGCGCGGAAGGCGCCGGCAGACCGGATCGCCGCGGGGATACCCCCTGCGGGCATCCGCGAGAGCCTGCGCCGGCACCTGCCGTTCTTTCGGCGTCACTGGAAGAAGGCGACCCTGGGCGCGGGATTCATCCTGCTCAACGCCCTCCTGGCCTTCCCTATGCCGCTCGTCTCCCGGTTCGTCATCGACGACGTGATCCTGTCCAGGGAGCTGTCCCTCCTGCCCTGGGTTCTTCTCGTCATGGCCGCCCTCGCCCTGTTCTCTCGCGCGATGGGATTGTTTCAGAACTGGTTCTTCCTTCGGTACAGCCAGGAGGTGACCCTCGACATCCAGCAGCAGGTGCTGAATCACTCCTTCAGCCTTCCCAAGTCCTTTTTCGATCGCAACCAGGCGGGCTACCTGATGGCCCGCATGACGGGCGACATCGGCGGCGTGACCTGGTTTCTCTCGGGGAGTCTCGTGGGCATCCTGACGAACGTCCTGTATTTCCTTGGCGGGCTTTGCCTCCTGTTCTGGCTGGAGTGGAGACTCGCGCTGGCGGCCCTTGCCGCCGTCCCGATCTTCCTGTTTGCCCTGCGGTGCTTCTCCGGCCGGATGCACGCCCTCAACCACGCGGGCAACGAGGAGAACGCCCGATACATGAGCGGCTTCCAGGAGACGCTTAATTCCATGCCGCTGGTCAAGGCCTTTGCCGCCGAGGAGAAGGCCGTCGGGAAGATCCTGGCGGGCCTGCGGGAGGTCTTCCGACTGTCGGCGGAGCGCTCCGTCGTGGGCTCCGTGACGGGGCTTGCCCTCTCGTCGACGCCGAGCCTCGTCAACTTCTGCGTGTTCGCCGTCGGTGCGTACTGGGTCATCACCGGGCACTGGAGCCTGGGGTCCCTCTTCGCCTTCCAGGCCTACCTGGGACGCGTCTTCGGTCCTGCGCAGTCGCTCACCTCGACAGGCCTGCAGATGCAGAACATCCGCGCATCCCTGGAGCGGCTGACGGCCCTGCTCGACGTCGTGCCGGAAAGCAGGCCGGGCGAGGGCGAAAGGGTCGAATCGCTGAGGGGACAGGTCGAGTTCAGGAACGTCACGTTTGCCTACGATCCGCATAACCCCGTCCTTCGGGACGTTTCCTTCCGCGTCCGCCCGGGCGAGCATATCGCCGTTGTGGGTCCCAGCGGCGTGGGCAAGACGACGCTTCTGAGCCTGCTGATGCGATTCTACGGCCCGACGGGCGGCGAAATCCTTTATGACGGTAGACCCGCGGCCGATTACGATGTCCGCTCGCTGAGGCAGCGGATCGGCTACGTCGCCCAGTCCCCGATCCTGATGTCCGGGACGATCCTGGAAAATCTCCGGTACGGCAACGCCGATGCCTCCGTGGCCGAGGTCAAGCAGGCCTGCCGGGTGGCAGGGATCCATGAGTTCGTTGTGAGCCTGCCCGGAGGGTATGAGAGCGACGTGGGCGAAAAAGGCGTGAACCTCTCCGAGGGGCAGAAGCAGCGGCTCGCCATCGCCAGGGCCCTCGTGAAAGAGCCCGACATCCTCATCCTCGACGAGCCCACGGCATCCCTCGACAGCCTGACCGAGAAATCGTTGCTTGAGGCGCTGCCTCGCGAGACCCGAGGCAAGACGCTCTTTGTCGTCGCCCACCGGTTATCGACGATTGTCGACTGCGACCGGATCCTCGTGTTGAGCGAAAACCGCCTCGTCGCCGAGGGGACGCACGGCGAGTTGATACGAACGAACGACACCTACCGGGAACTCGTGGCGTGCCAGCTGATCCCCGACGGGAACAAAGGCAGGATCATCC
>JALOPC010000348.1 GCA_025454095.1 Syntrophales bacterium
GGACTACTACGAGAATCTCGGCGGGAAGCGGCGCCACCTTTATTTCCTGGCCGCCCCGATCCTCGACGAGAAGGGAGAGGTGATCGCGGCCATCGAGACCCTCCAGGACGTGACACGCGAGCGGGAGATGGAGCTGAGCCTCAAGGAATACGCCGAGACGATGAAGAACGAGCTCGAGGAGAACATCTTCCTGCGCAAGAACATGGAGGAGCTCTTCAACTTCCACCAGTCCGTCCTCGACGCGTCGCCGGACCTCATCCTCGTCCTCGATGCCGACGGGGCCCTGCGCTACATGAGCCGCGACATCGACCCGGACAGGGGGCTCACGGCGGAGAAGCTCAAGGGGAAGCATTTCTCCGAATTCGTCGACCCGGAGAGGAGGGGATTTCTCGAGGAGCGATGGGCAGAGCTCCGCCGGGGCGTCTTCACGCCCTTCGAGATCGAAGTGGCCGAGAAGGACGGGACGAAGCGAAGCATGCTGCTGACGGCCCGTCCCATCAAGGGCACGGACCGCCTCCTCGTCCTGCAGCGCGACATCACCGAGTTCAAGGAACTGGAGAACCGCTTCTACGAGAGCCAGAAGCTCGCCGCCGTCGGGCAGCTCTCGGCCGGCATCGCGCACGAGGTGCGAAACCCCCTCTCGTCCATCAAGATGAGCCTCCAGATCCTCGAAAAGCGGATGAACCCCGAGGGCAACGACCTCAAGCGCTTTCACATCGCCCGCAAGGAAGTCGAGCACCTCGAGAAGCTCGTCAGCGACATCCTCGTGTTCGCGCGGCCCACGGAACCGGACGTGCACCTGGCGGATCTGAACATGTGCGTCGAGTCGTCCCTGGCCATGGCGGAGCGGGAAGTGTCGGACAAGAATATCCAGGTCCGGATGCAGTTCGACGACCGGATGCCGCCGGTGCCCTTCGATTCGGCCATGCTCCAGCAGGCGTTTCTGAACCTGCACCTCAACGCCGCCGATGCGATGGCCGAGGGAGGCATCCTGACGATCCGGACGCGCTGGGAGGCGGCAAAGCGGCAGGCCGTTGTCGAGATCGCGGACAACGGCGGCGGAATCGGCGAGGAGTCGCTGCCGCACCTCTTCAACCCCTTTTTCACGACGAAGAAGTACGGCACGGGTCTCGGGCTCTCCCAGGTCAAGAAGATCATCGACCTGCACCGGGGATCGATCGAGATCCTTTCGCGCAAGGATGAGGGGACGCGCGTGATCATCACGCTGCCGCTTCCCTGATCCGGCGGGAAGGAGGACAACGGTTCGGCATGGCCAAGATACTCGTCATCGACGATGACCGCTCCATCTGCGAATCGCTCGAACTCTACCTTTCGGAGGAAGGGTACGAGTGCCACACCGCCGTGACGGGAACAGACGGGCTCAACAAGTTCGTCCAGGTGCAGCCCGACCTCGTCATCCTCGACATCCGCCTGCCCGACATCGACGGCTTCACCGTCCTCGAGGAACTCCGGGAGGACGACGAGGACGTGAAGGTCATCATGATCACGGCCTTCCACGACATGGACACGACGATCCGGGCCATGAAGGCGGGCGCCTACGATTACATCCACAAGCCCATCAACATCGACGAACTCGAGGTGTCGCTGCAGAAGGCCTTGAGGACCCTGGAGACGGAGAAGAAGATCGGCGGCCTGCTCACGGAGTCCTCGCGCGACTACAAGGTGGGGGACATCATCGGTTCCACCCGGGCCATGCGGGACATCTTCAAGACGATCGGCGTCGTCTCCCAGAGCCGGGCCACCGTCCTCGTCCAGGGCGAAAGCGGGACCGGAAAGGAACTCATCGCCAAGGTCATCCACAACAACACGGCCAAGAACGAGCCCTACATCGCCGTCAACTGCTCGGCCATTGTGGAGACCCTCCTCGAATCGGAACTGTTCGGCCACGAAAAGGGCTCCTTCACGGGCGCCATCGGCCGCAAGCTGGGCAAGTTCGAGCTGGCCGGCACGGGGACGGTCTTTCTCGACGAGATCAGCGAGATGTCCGTAAACCTCCAGGCGAAGCTCCTGCGGGTCCTGCAGGAGATGGAGTTCGAGCGCGTCGGGGGCAAGGAGCGCGTCAAGGTCCGGGCACGGATCATCGCCGCCACGAACCGGGACCTCAAGGCGCTGGTCAAGGACGGGAAGTTCCGCGACGACCTCTACTACCGCCTCAACATCGTGACCATCACCCTGCCGCCGCTCAGGGAGAGGCGCGAAGACATTCCGGTCCTGGTCGACTTCCTCGTCAAGAAGATCAACAAGGACCTGCACAAGAACATCGCCGGGGTGTCCCAGGAGATGATGGACGTCTTCATGCAGTACCGGTGGCCCGGGAATATCCGGGAACTGGAAAACCTGCTGGTGCGCGCAGCCGTCATCGCCCACGGCCAGGTCCTGGGGAAGGTGGATTTCCCCGATCTGCTGGGAGGGAGCCAGGGCGAGGCCGCCGGAGAGGAAGGGGCCGCCGCGAAACCCGGCATGGACGCCTCGGGTCGGCATCTCCCGGCCCACGCTGGAGCGGAAACTGGAGAAGTACGGCATTACCTTCGAGTGACAGGCTGTTGGCCTGAGCCCGGCATCATGCACGGGGCTGCCCTCGCATCTGCCGGTCCCGGTTGGAATATTGGAATGATGGAATATTGGGACCCATTGTTCCAGTATTCCAATACTCCATTATTCCAGGGTTACCATGAAAATCACCTCCGCCGAATTCATCAAGAGTGCCGTCAAGCCCGACCAGTACCCGAAGACGGGCCTGCCCGAGGTCGCCTTCGCCGGCCGCTCCAACGTGGGGAAGTCGT
>JALOPC010000061.1 GCA_025454095.1 Syntrophales bacterium
GAGAACACAACGAGCAGGTAACGAGACATCGTGGGCCGTCCCGCATACCAGGCGTGCAGGCCCAGGGTGAGGATCCAGAAGAAGCCGCTGAGGACGTCCTTGCGCTCCGCGACCCAGGCCACCGATTCAACATGAAGGGGGTGTATCGCAAAGAGAGCGGCAACGAGAGCACTGGCCCAGAGGGAATGCGTCATGGCCGATAAAACAAGAAACAGAAGAACCGAACTCGCCGTGTGGATCAACGCGTTGGTCCGGTGATGGCCCCCGGCATCCAGCCCGTAGGCCTCGACATCGGCCATGTGGGAGACCCAGGTCAGGGGGTGCCAGTTTCCGCCGTGAAAGGTCGTGCAGGTCCACAGGAGGCCTTCTCTCGACAGTCCGTCCCGGATATGGCGGTTCTCCTTCACGAAGACGTCATCGTCGAAATTGACAAAGTCGAAAGACTGGACCGGCCAATAGAGGGCGATCGTCACCGCCGCCAGTAGAAAAGCGCCGAGCAGCAGCCGGCGCAGGCGGGAATCTCTCATTCTGTGGAAGAAGACTGAAGACGGCATTCTGTTGTCACCACAGCCCGAAATCGAACCATGAAGGAAAGGGATCAGATCCTTTGTCATGTAAGCAAAAACCGGGCCCGGCGGCCCGGCCGCAGCAACGATCTTCTGCGCCATGCACAGCGGGGAAACAAAAAAAGCCGGGTGAAAGGAATCCTTTCACCCGGCCTGCGAGGTTGAGAATTCTAGACTCGGTTACGGGGTGATCACGCCCGATGCATTGATCGAGTAGGTCTTGTCGCCGCTGCCGTGGCTCGCCGTCAGGATGAGACCGCCCATCGTGCCGTTGGATACCGTCAGGGTGACTCCCGAGCTTGCCACGTACCCGCCCTGGGCCAGCTCCGTGGTGGAAACCGTTACGGTCGGTCGGTCGCTGAAGTAGGCCTGTGCTGCCGTGTAGGCGTTCTTGACGTCTGCGCGGGCCGCGGTGTTGTAACCCCTGATCCTGTAGGACGTGAACTGCGGGATTGCGATTGCCGCCAGGATGGCGATGATGGCCACGACGATCATGAGCTCGATCAGCGTGAAACCCTTCTTGCCTCTCTTCTTCGCGAAATAACTGATCATGATAACCTCCTGTTCGATTTTCTTTTGTATATGTTCTACGTTCTTTATCGTCTTCTCGATGGATTCCTTTAGAACCGACTGCTTTTTTTCTTTGACCTCCTTTTCCCGGTTTTCAGTGTCTGACCACCAATGAGCAATTCGCATGCCACGCGATCGGGTTTCCCGGGATTCAGATTTTGTTCAATGATCCATGATCCTTACGATACATCCGTTCTTTTTCCCGCCGTGCCGCCGGGAGGGAAAAAGTGATGATTCTCATCACCTCCTGCCGCGGCGCATCACTTGCCTTCCCCGTCCCCGTTTTCCATGTTCAGTTTCTCGAGCCGGTGCCGCAGGCTCGGGAAACTCACGCCGAGAAGCGACGCCGCTTTCGTCTTGGAGCCTTTCGCTTTGTCGAGGGCCTTGCGGATGATCTCCCGCTCGAACCGCTCCAGCTCCCGGTTCAGATCGACCCCGTCTTCGGGAAACTCTCCCGGGTACCCGGGAGAGGCGGCGGCTCCTTTCGCCTCTTCGGCGATGACCAGATTCTCGGGCAGAATGATGCTCGAGCTCTCCAGGGCGACGCTTCGCTCGATGATGTTCTCCAGCTCTCGGATATTACCCGGGAAGGGGTAGCGCAGGAGCAGCTCCAGGGCATACGCGGAGATCCGCTTCACCTCCTTGCCGAATTCCCTCGTGTATTTCTCGATGAAGTACTGGACGAGAAGCGGGATGTCCTCTCTGCGCTTGCGCAGCGGCGGGATGTGGATCGGGATCACGTTGAGCCGGAAGTACAGATCCTCGCGGAATTCGCCCCGCCTGACCTGGTCGTGCAGGTCCTGGTTCGTGGCGGAGATGATCCTCACGTCGACCTTGATGTCCTCCGAGCCGCCGATGCGGCGGACGGTCTTCTCCTGGACGACCCGAAGCAGCTTGACCTGCAGGATAACGGGCAGCTCGGCGATCTCGTCGAGGAAGATCGTCCCGCCCCGGGCAACCTCGAAGAGCCCCGCCCGGTCCGCAAAGGCACCCGTGAAGGATCCTTTCATGCACCCGAACAGTTCGCTCTCCAGGAGGTTTTCGGGAATGCCGCCGCAGTTGATGGCCACGAAGGGTTTCGTCTTCCGGGCGCTGTTGCCGTGGATGGCCCGGGCTACCAGTTCCTTGCCTGTGCCGCTTTCCCCCAGGATGAGCACGTTGGCCGGCGTGTCGGCCACCTTGCCGATCAGGGCATAGACCTTCTGCATCTCCTTGCTTCGGCCCACCATGGTCCCGAAACAGCGGGCCCCGTCCCCTTCCAGGGGTGGAAGAGGTTTCTCCTGACGGTCTGCTTCCCGTTTTTCCAGGGCGTCTCGAACGATGCTCAGCAAATCATCTACATTGAAGTTCTTTTCCACGTAGTCATAGGCACCCTCGCGCATGGCCGCCAGGGCCGTCTCCCCGGACGCAAAGGCCGTCAGCAGGATCACCGCCGTCCCCGGGGCCGTCTCCTTGACCCCCTTGAGCAGGTCGATCCCGTCCATGCGGGGCATCTTCAGGTCCGTGATGACCAGATCGAACTTCTTCTTTCGGATGATGTCCAGCGCCGCCGCCCCGTCGTCTGCCGTGGTGACCTGGTACCCCTCGCGGGACAGCATGATGTCGAGAACGTCCTGAATGCCCCTGTCATCGTCGACTACGAGAATCCGCTCCATGCTCACCTCTTATCTTCTTGCTGCACCGGCAACGGCATCCTGCCGTTCGGGTTGCGCGGCATCGCGCGCGGCAGCTTCCGCATCCGGCTCGAGCCGGGGGAGCCTGACACGGAACCGCGTGCCCCGGGAGGCATCGCTCTGCACCGACACCGCTCCCCCGTGGCTCTCCACGATTCGCCTGACGATGGCGAGCCCCAGCCCGCTGCCCCGTTCCTTGGTCGTGTAAAAAGGCTCCCAGATCTTCTCCAGTTGCGCCGTGTCGATGCCGGAGCCGGTGTCGCCGATCTCCACCCTCACGGCACGCGCCCCCCCGTTGTCTCCGTCAGGGCAGGCGGTCACGGAAAGAGTCCCCCCTTCCGGCATGGACTGGATGGCATTGATCATCAGGTTCCACAGGACCTGCCTCAACTCGGCCGGGTCGCCCATGACCCGGAGGTCACGCCCGAGCTCTTTTCGCAGCGCCACGCGGGGATTCCACTCCGCGCCGACCGTGAGCGACTCGATGACGTCCTCCACGAGTGCGCCGACATCGGTCTCCGAGCGCGTCCCGAGGTTGGAGCGCGCCATGAGGAGGAAGTTCCGCACGAGGCTTTCCATCTGGTCCTTCGCGCGGAGGATGACCTGCATGAGCCGCTCGTCGGACGGCTCGAGCCTCAGGTCCCGCCGCAGGATCTGGATGGAGCCGCTGATGGACTGCAGCGGCGTGCGCAGTTCGTGGGCCAGCCCCGCCGCCATCTGGCCGATGAAGGCAAGCTGCTTGTTCTTTTCGCCCTCCCGCTCCATCTCCTTGAATGGGGTCAGGTCCTGGAAGATGAGAATGCTGCCGATCTTGACCCCCTGTTCGAAGAGCGCCGACTCGGAGATGCCCAGGACCATGGCCGCTCCGGACTTCTTGCGGATCACGATTTCGAAGCGTCTCCGCTGCCGTTTTCGCTCTTCGGGCCCCGCGGGGGACATGACGTCCGAGACGCCGGGGAAGATCTCTTCGACGCCGCGGTTGAAAACCTCCCCGAAGGTGAAGCCCGATATCTCCTCGGCGGCGCGGTTGAAGGAGCGGATGTGTCCCTCCAGGTTGACCGTCAGGATGCCCGTGTCGACGGATTCGATGATACTGCGGTGCAGCAGGTCGAGGCGGTCGAAGGCCGTGGCCTTCTCCGCGAGCAGGCGTTTGGTCTTGCGCTCCTGCTCGACGACGAAGCTCGTCAGCAGGGCCATGGTGAAGAACGAGGCCACGTGGGTGCTCACCCGGGTGAGGATGTAGCCCCCGGACAGCTCGCCCTTGGGGACAATGCCCTCGTCATAGAGGAACTGGAAGATCCCCGAGAATTCCGGGCTGACGATCAGCATGTAGCACAGGCTGCTCATCGCAGCGATCGACAGCCCCCCCCTGCGTCCCAGGATGAGGGTCGAGTAGATGACGACCAGCGAGTAGAGCACGGAATAGACGCTGTCGATTCCGCCTGTGAGCAGAACAATCCCCGTGACGAAGACCACGTCGAAGACGGACTGGCCGATGATGGTCATCGGGCGCCGGCGGGCCGACCTCGGCAGGACCAGGCAAAGGATCGAGAAGGCGTAGATGAAAAAAATCAGAGAGTAGCTGATCCAGAGGTAATCCGCCGGGAGCTTCCCGACGGCGCGGAACTGGAGGAAGACCGTCACGCCGAGGAAATAGGAGGCGACGGCGAGCCGCGAGAAAACGATCCACCGGGTGTTTCGCTCGGCCTGATCCTGTTCGAGCAGATTATTTCCCGTCATGGCGCGAATGGGTTCCCTTGACGCCCTCCCCCGCAAACCGGACAGAGGCCATGCAGAAATAGGTTACACCTGTTACTTTCGTCACATTTCCGGCAATCTTTAGCGTTTCCTGCCTCTGCCCGTTGACAGAACGCCCCGATTGTGGTTTGACCTCTTCCATCCGGCACGCCGACCTCCTTCCTGTCCGGCAGGGTCGATCTCCGATCCACGGCTCACGCTTCGCACCTTGCGAGGCCTGTGCGACCGCATCGCGGACACGCTACGTTCCGGGCAAGGTACGGCATGTGATCAAGCGCCCTCTTCCTTTCCTGCTCGCTTTTTTCATCGGCGGTATCGTGACCGGTTACGTTGCCGAGATCCCGCGTCCGTGGGTCCTGGGCGTCCTCGGCGCCGGGCTCGCCCTTTCAGCCGTTTGCTTCGCCGCCCGCAGGAACACCGCGGCCTTTGTTGCGGCCGGGACCGGTTTTTTCGCCCTCGGGCTCTACGGGCTGGGCTCGATCCTCTACGGCGAGGTTCCGCCGGACCACGTCGTTCACTGGGCGGAAAGAGGAAAGATCGTTCTCGACGGCGTGGTTGCGGAAAACCCGAGGGTTTCCGGGGATCGGACTACGCTCGTGCTCGACGCCGTGAGGGTGGAAAGCGAAGGGGTTTCGCAGGGCGCCGGCGGCAGAGTGCTGCTGTCCGTCGGGGAGACCACGCGGGACTTCAAATACGGGGATTACGTCCGGACGGGGGTCCGCCTGAAGCGCCCGCGCAGCTTTTCCAATCCCGGGGCGTTCGACTACGAACGTCACCTGCGGCTCCAGGGGATCCGCGTGAGGGGCTTTGTCGACGATACCCGGAAGGTCGTGCTGATCCGCGAGGGGCAGGGAGACCCCTGGAGGCAGTCCCTGGAGCGATTCCGGACCGGCATCCGCGACCGCATCCGTTCGCAGGCCCCCTTCCCCGAAGGGACCCTCATCCAGGCCATGACCCTCGGGGAACAGTACGAGATTCCGCGGGAAATCCAGGACCGGTTCAACCGGACCGGGACATCCCACATCATCGCCATTTCCGGCTTCAACGTCGGCATCATCGCCCTCATCGCCTTCTTCGTCATCCGGACCCTGCTGAAGACGTCGGAGTACCTCCTGCTGCGGTTCAACCTGCAGAAGCTCTCCGCCCTGTTCGCCTTCGGGCCCGTCGTCTTCTATGCTTTCGTCGCCGGGCTCGGCATGTCCACGGTCAGGGCGCTGCTCATGACGCTGGCGCTGCTCGTGACCATTCTGATGGGCCGCGCGAGGGACCTCCCGAACACCCTGGCGCTTGCCGCCTTTGCGATCCTCGCCGTGTCCCCTGCCGCCCTGTTCGACATCTCGTTTCAGCTCTCCTTCGCTGCCGTTGCGGCCATCCTGCTGCTCATGCCGGGAATCACGGAGCGTCTGGCGGCATGGAAAAACCGGGCTGCGGGACAGGCGGATCGTCTGGCCAGGAGACTCGCCGCGAATCTCGCTCTCTTCATTGCCGTCTCGGCAGCCGCAACGCTGGGCACCCTGCCCTTCATCGTGTACTACTTCAACCGGGTCTCCAACATCACCCTCCTGGCCAACCTTCTCCTGGTTCCGATCCTGGGGTTTGTCGTGCTTCCCCTCTCCATGGTGCTGATCCTCATCGCACCGCTGTCCGACACTCTTTCGGCCGTCCTGATCGACATCACCGCGTGGTTCACCCGCCTGAGCCTCGACCTCAATGACGGGCTCGCTTCGCTTCCGGGCGCTTCGTCGATCCTCACGACCCCGAGCTTTCCGGAGCTGGCCGCCTATTACGTGGTACTGCTCGCCGCGGCCCTGCTGCTGGGCCTCCCCGGGCAGCGCGGCAGCGACATCCCTTTCTTTCGTACCCGGCGCAATGCCGCAGCAGCGCTGACGCTGGCGCTCCTCTTCATTGCGGGTCACACCCTGTGGCTCTCCCTGAAGCTCGAAAACCGGGAGTCGCTGCGTGTGACGTTTCTGGATGTCGGCCATGCTTCCTGCTCGCTCGTCGAGCTCCCGGGCGGCAGGCGGATACTCGTCGACGGTGGCGGGTTCCACAACGACCGCTTCGACGTAGGCCGTTACGTGGTCGCCCCCTTCCTGTGGCAGAACCGCATCGGCAAGATCGACATCGTCGTCCTGACCCACCCCCACCCGGATCATGTCAGCGGGCTTCCTTATATACTGGAGAACTTCGACGTCGAGGAGGTCTGGTCGAACGGGGACGAGGCCGCCGTCGACGAGGGCGCGCCCCTGCGGGAGAAGATGAGGGCGAAAGGCATCACGCCGCGCCTCCTCACGTCTGAATCGGCGGCGATCGAGGTGGACGGCGCGCGCATCCGCATCCTCAACCCCGACACCCTGTCACCCCCGGGGGAGGACCTGAGCGACCGGGATATCAACGAACGCTCCCTCGTTCTGCAGCTGCAGTGGAAAGAGGCATCGTTTCTTCTCCCCTCGGATATCGGCGAGCCGACGGAGTCAGCGCTCGCCGCCCGTCACACGATTCCGGCCGGCGGCGTCCTCCTGGCGCCGCACCACGGTTCCGCCCGATCGAACTCCTCGGCCTTCCTGCGGGCGGTTCGCCCCGGGGTGGTCGTCATCAGCACGGGCCGTCCCATCCGGGAGGAGGTCCTCGACCGATTGCGAAACACGGGGGCCGTCGTCTACCGCACCGACGCGCACGGCGCCGTCCGCGTCACCACGGACGGTGCGCGTTACGAGGTTGTGCCCTTCAAAAGCCCATGATTTCTATTGCCTTTCGGGGTGCAATGTGTTAGTCAAACAGCTTCAAAATCCGCAGTCGGGTGCCATGGCATCATGAAGATCATCACCGCCGTCCGGGGGTTCAAGGATATCCTGCCGGGCGAATCGGAAAAATGGCAGTTTGTCGAAGGTAAAGCCCGGGACATATTCGGGAATTTCGGGTTCCGGGAGATCGTCCTGCCCATCCTGGAGAAGACGGAGCTCTTCAAGCGCTCCATCGGAGAGACGACGGACATCGTCGAGAAGGAGATGTACACCTTCGTCGACCGCGGGGACGAATCCCTGACGATGCGCCCCGAGGCGACGGCCTCGGTCATGCGGGCCTACCTCGAGCACA
>JALOPC010000349.1 GCA_025454095.1 Syntrophales bacterium
CGACGAGCCCCTGCCGGGGACGATCGAACTGTCTGCGCGTGCCCCGGGCGCGGCCCGGTTCGGCGAGCGGGAGCTCCCTCTCGGCGCCGGCGGGGGGATTCACCGCGGCAGCGCCCTTTTTCGCCTTCTCGACCGGCACGGCGGGACGCTCCCCGAGGGGGACGGGACATCCGCAGCGCCGGCGGGCTCCAGCCTGGAGGAGCGGATCGGGGAGTATTTCAGGGATCTGCAGCGCCGAACGCCGAAGGCGGCCCGGGTCGACCTCGCGTCGCCCGAGCTGTCGCCGTCCTTCGAGCGGTTCGCGTCGAGCCTCCACCGGGCGCGGCAACGCCCGGAGGAACCGCAGGTACCGCGATCCGCGGTCCTGGGGAGCCTCATCGACGCCGCGGCCGATTTCGTGACCCCCGGGGACCTGCAGAGAAGCCGGAGTCTCGCCTTCTGCGGCAAGCTGAAAACAAAGGAGTGAATCGATGAAACTGCGCACTCAATCACCACGGCACCCTCTTCGCGGGCAAGACGGCCATGTGGTTCGTCGAGTCGGGGTTCATCGCCGTGGCGAGCCTCACGCACCCGGAAAACATCGTGTGCCTCAACATCCACGGCATGCTGTTCAAGAGACCCATCGCGAACGGACACGTGGTGCGGTTCGAGAGCAAGGTCGTCCTGGCCGGAAGGACGCGCCTCGTCTCCTATGTGAAAGTGCTGGGCAACCGCGACGAGGAGCTTCTCCTCGACGGGTTCATCAGCTTCATCCACGTCGACGGGAAGGGGACGCCGGTTGCGCACGGCATCGTCATCGAGGCGAAGGACCCCGAGGACATCGCCCTGCAGGAGCTGGCCAGGAATCTCAGGGGGTGAGGGATGGACCTGAAGCTTCTCGACCGCATGGGCCCCGCCGAGCTTCGCTCCTACACGGAGTTCCTGCTCTGGCACTACCGCGTCATCGACGGGTTCTGGTTTCTCTTCGTGCAGGAGCGATTCGACCAGCCCACGGCCGAGGGGATCAACGAGCGCGTCTGGCACAAGGCGGCCGAGCTGGCCGCCCGCGATTTCGTGAAGCGCTTCGGGGTCGGGAAGGGGCTTCCGGGCTTCGTGCAGGCTCTTCGCTATTTCCCCTGGACGATCATCATCGGCTACGAGATCGAGGAGCGGGGGGACGAGGTCCTCATCACGGTGCCCCGCTGCGCACCCCAGGTCGCGAGAGTCGCCCGGGGCCTGCCGGAGTTTTCCTGCAAGGAGATGCACCGGGGGGAGTTCGCCAACTTCGCCCGCGTCATCGACGAGCGAATCCGTGTGGAGTGCCTCTACGCGCCGCCCGACCCGCACCCGGCGGAGCATTTCTGCAAGTGGCGGTTCACGGTGACAGGCGAGTGAGCCCTGTGGGGGGCCGCCCCGGTGCGCCGGGCAGGAAGGAGACGAAAACGGTCATGACGGAGAACGAAGCGCCGAGGATGTCCCATCACATCCTGTCCACGTCGGCCACCCTGATGGGGATCAGCTTTGCCATTGTAACCCTCGTCGGGGCCTTCGGCCACGCCGAGAAGACGTTAGCCGACGACTTTGCCCTTCTGTCTCTGTTCCTGTTCTTCGCGGCCTGCCTGTTTTCCTACGCGTCGATCAAGTCCCGCAAGCGGGCGGCGCTGTACGAAAGGACGGCGGATGCGTTTTTCGTCATCGCCCTGGTCTCGATGACCCTGCTGTCCCTTGCGCTGTATTTCAGTCTGGTCCGGTGAGCGGACGTCTCACCGGACAGGAAAGGATTCAACCATACCCCCATGTCTGCACTCGGAACCAATGGACTGCGGCTCGCCGCCCTGGCTGCTCTCGCCCTGTTTCTGCACGCCTGCGCCGCGCCGCCGAAGATGAGGATTTTCGGGCCCGGGCCGGGTCCCGCCGCCGATCGGCCCGAGAAACGCGTCGAGCAGCAGGCTGTTGTCCCGCCGAAGAGCGACCAGGTCATCGGCAGGCTCGCCGTGGTGCGCACCCGGGAGGGCGACACGCTGCCGGATGTGGCCAGGCACTTCGGCCTCGGCCACGATGCCGTCAGGGCGGCCAATCCCGATGTGGACGTCTGGGCCCCCCCGGCCGGGAGCCGCGTCGTGCTGCCCCTGATGTTCATCCTGCCCGACACCCCGAGGCAGGGCCTCGTGATCAACCTCGCCGCCATGCGGTTGTTCCACCACCGGGGGAAGGGCCGGGCGACCGTCACCCATCCCGTCGGCATCGGTGAAGAGGGCCGCTCCACGCCCCTGGGCGAGATGCACGTGGAGCGAAAGGCCGTCCGGCCGACCTGGTACGTGCCCGCTTCGATCCGCAGGGACCACGCGAAGAGGGGCGACCCGCTGCCCGCCGAGGTGCCGCCGGGCCCCGACAACCCGCTCGGGGAGTATGCGCTCTATCTGAGCCGGACGAGCTACGTGATCCACGGGACCAACAAGCCCTACAGCATCGGCCTGCGGGCGACGAACGGGTGCCTCCGGCTCTACCCGGAAGACGTGGAGAAGCTCTATCAGGCCGTCCCGGTCAAGACCCCCGTGCACATCGTGAACCAGCCCTACCTGATCGGCCGCGCGGGCGGCATGCTCTACCTGGAGGCGCACGCCCCGCAGGAAGAGCTCGACGCCGCGGACGTCAGGAAACGGCTCTACGCAAAGCTCCGGGACATCGAGAAGAGGGAGAAGCTGCGCGTGGACTGGAAACGGGTGGAGGAGACCGCAACGCAGGCCCGGGGCATCCCCGTGCCGATCCTGGAAGGCGCAGGCGGGCTCGAAGGCATGCTCGCCGGCGCTGCGGAAGTCCAGCGGCCTGCCCGGCTCACGGGCCAGCCGCGCGTTCCCGC
>JALOPC010000062.1 GCA_025454095.1 Syntrophales bacterium
GCACAAGGCCATGGCCAAGCGCGTCGTGCGCGACCTGGGGATTCCTACGCCCGACTTCGCCGTCGTGGAGGACGCCGCGGACATCGCCGGGGTCGCCCTCCCCTTTCCCCTGTTCGTCAAGCCCGTTTCGGAGGGAACCGGGAAAGGCATCGACGCGAAATCGATCGTGCGGGATGCCGGCGAGCTCGACAGGCGCTGCCGGTTTCTTCTCGACACCTTTTCGCAGCCGGTTCTCGTCGAGACCTACCTCGCCGGCCGCGAATTCACGGTGGGCATCGTCGGGACGGGCCGCAAGGCTCGCGTCGTCGCCGTCATGGAGGTCCTGCTGCGCGCCTCGGCGGAGAAGGGCGTTTATTCCCTGATGAACAAGGAGTACTGCGAAGAGCATGTGGACTACACGCTCGTCACGGGAGCCGAAGCCGAGCGGGTCTCGGCCGTCGCCCTGGCGGCCTGGAGAGGACTGGAGTGCCGCGACGGCGGCCGCCTCGACATCCGGGCCGACGCCGCGGGAGTGCCCCACTTTCTCGAGGTCAATCCCCTGGCGGGCCTGCACCCCACGCACTCCGATCTGCCGATCCTGTCGACCCTCGCGGGGGTCTCCTACCGGGACCTTCTCGGCATGATCATGGCGTCGGCCGAGGCGCGGGTGTTTGCCGGGCGATGAGCGGAACATGAAGGCCGTCATTCTCCACAGCGAAATCGATGCCTGCGCCTCGGCGGACGAGCAGGACGTGCTCGTGCAGGTCGAGACCGTCACAGCGGCTCTCCGTGCCCTGGGGCACGAGACGCAAGCCCTGCCCTTTTCCCTGGATCTGGCCGCCATGGCCGATCGGCTGCAACGGGCTTCCTGCGACCTCGTCTTCAACCTCGTGGAGACCTGTGCAGGGAAGGGACGGCTCATCCACCTCGCGCCGGCCCTGCTCGACGCCCTCGGGATTCCGTACACGGGGGCCGGCACGGAGGCGACGTTTTTGAGCTCCAACAAGCTCGCCGCGAAGCGGATCCTGCGCGCGAGCCGCCTGCGCACGCCGGGCTGGGTCAGCCTGACGGATTCCTCCCTGAAAGCCCCCTTCCCGGCGGGTTCCCCGTTCATCGTCAAATCGGTCTGGGAGCACGCCTCGGTGGGTCTCGAGGAGGGCTCCGTGGTTTCGCCCCGCAGCCTCGGGGGGCTCCGGGACGAGATCCGGGGGCGTCTCGGCACGCTCGGCGGGGCGGCCTACGCGGAGCGCTACGTTGACGGGCGGGAATTCAACCTCTCCGTCCTGGCCGGAAGCCGCGGGCCCGAGGTGCTCCCCCCTGCGGAGATCGAGTTCCTGGGATACGGCGACGAGAAGCTCCGCATCGTCGGGTACCGGGCCAAGTGGGACGAGAAGGCCTACGAGTATCATCACACGCCCCGGCGTTTCGATTTCGGGCCTCAGGACGGCCCCCTGCTTCGCTCCCTGAAGAGCACTGCGCTGCGCTGTTGGGAGCTCTTCGGCCTGCGGGGATACGCGCGGGTCGATTACCGGGTGGACCGCGGCGGGGTCCCCTGGATCCTGGAGATCAACTCGAACCCCTGCCTGTCTCCCGACAGCGGGTTTGCAGCCGCAACAGACCGCGCCGGCATCCGCTTCGAGGCGGTGATCGGCCGGATCATCGACGACACGTTCAGGACGGGATAAGTGGACGGCACGGCGAAAAAAAGAGGTGCAGCCGATCGAAGAAAAGCGTCCCCTCTGACGCTTCGAACAGCCGTGATGCGGGAGGACGCCGATGTCGTGCGGGATATCGTCGCCTCGACGGGGCTCTTCAGGCCCGATGAGATCGGGATCGCCGTGGAACTCGTCGAAGAGCGCCTGCGCGTCGGACCGGCGAGCGGGTATCACTTCATCTTCGCCGAGCGGGAAGGACGCGTTCTCGGGTACAGCTGCTACGGCCCCGTGCCCCTGACCCTGCAGAGCTACGATCTGTACTGGATCGCCGTCCGCAAAGACCTCCAGGGGACGGGAATCGGCAGGATGCTGCTCGAGAGATCCGAGGCGGCCGTGATCGAACTCGGCGGCCGGAGGGTGTACATCGAAACCTCGTCGAAGGCGATGTACCGGAACACACGCCGCTTCTACGATCGTAACGGGTACCGGGCCGAGGCGACCCTGAAGGAATTCTACTCCCCCGGAGACCACAAGGTCATCTACGTCAAGGCCCTCCTGCAGGGACAGGAAGTTATGAAGGTATGAAGTTAGGAAGTTAGGAAGTCAGGCGGTGAGGAGATTGAAAGGGCCTGACCCGACGCGATGGATCGGGACCCTTCCGGGCTTCATAGCTTCCTAACTTCCCAGCTTCCTGACTTCCCTCTTTACGGAACCCCCCGGGTAAACCTCAGAACGCCCTTTCCCCCGTCGTAGAACAGGCGAAGCTCCTTCCCGTCCGCCGCATGGGCCGAAACGCGGCTGAGCTCTTCCAGGAACCGGTGCTCCTGGGTCATCACCGCGACGGGGCAGGCCATCTTTGTGGAACCGGTGCGCCAGATCCGCAGGACGTTCGGCTGCCCTTCCACGAAACCCCATCCGCCGAAATACCGGTTGCAGCCCCCGGAGCCGCTGATCTTGCCGTCCGGCGTGAACACCACGAATACCTGGGTGTCGGGCAGCACGGGAACCGGAGCACCCGACGGTCCGTATTCCTTCAGGTCCCACCGCCCCTCCAGGCTCGGGGGAGGCGGGGCGGGATCCCGCGTGAGGACCTGCTGCGTCTTCGTGCAGCCGGACAAGGCCAGGATGACCGTCGTGAGCGCGAGGACCATCCAAACGGCAATCCGCTGAAGCGTAAGTCCTGTCACCATACTTCCTCCTGCTGGACAGCGATTTCGTCCGAGTGTAGCGCTTCCGGGGAAGCGACTCAAACAAAAAATGAAGCCGCGGGCGGCCGGCTCCACGTGAACAAAAAAGGGGCTAACCGTTTCCGGTTAACCCCTTTTGTTTACTGGCGGGGCCGATGGGATTTGAACCCACGCCCTCCGACGTGACAGGCCGGCGTTATAACCAAGCTTAACTACGACCCCGCATTGTGACCGCTATGGTAGGCGGAACAGGACTTGAACCTGTGACATCCACGGTGTAAGCGTGGCGCTCTCCCGACTGAGCTATCCGCCCGTTTAGTCGGGTCGCTAATGTACGATAACACCCTTTTGTTGTCAAGGGCGAAGTTCACGTTTTTCCGCGATCTCGCGCCTTTTCAGCACCTCTCAGGCGTGGATGTGGCGCTCCGGCTCCGCCGGTTTCTCGATCGGGCGTATCTCCTCCCGCACCTCCAGGGGAATCTCCTGGCCTTCCCGGTGTGCGAAGGCGGCCTCGAGCACCTCGTCGATGCGCTCCACCATCTTCAGCTCGAGGTCCTTGAGGACGTTCGACGGGATATCCACGAGATCCTTCTCGTTCTCCTTGGGGACGATGACCGTCTTGATCCCCCCGCGGTGGGCCGCCAGGAGTTTCTCCTTCAGCCCGCCTATGGGAAGCACCCGTCCCCGTAGCGTGATCTCCCCGGTCATGGCCAGGTCCCCGCGCACCGCGCGCTTCGTAAAGGCCGAGGCGATGGAGGTGACCATGGCGATTCCCGCCGAAGGCCCGTCCTTCGGGATGGCCCCCTCGGGAACGTGGACGTGGATATCCGTGTCCTTGTAGAAATTCTTGTCGAGCCCCAGGGCGTCGGCCTTGGAACGCACGATGGTCAGGGCCGCCTGGGCCGACTCCTGCATCACGTCGCCGAGCTTGCCCGTGAGGATGGTCTTTCCCGTCCCGGGCAGGATCGTGGCCTCGACGATCAGCAACTCGCCTCCCACTTCGGTCCACGCCAGACCCTGGGTGAGCCCCACGGATTCCTTGCCTTCGGACTCGCCGAACCGGTATTTCGGGATCCCGAGGTACTTCTCGATGGACTTCGAGTTGATGCGGATCTGCTTCTTGTGGCCGTTGGTCACGATCTCGCGGGCCACCTTGCGGCAGATGGAGGCGATTTCCCGCTCCAGGTTCCGAACGCCCGCCTCGCGGGTGTAGCGCCGGATGATGTCCAAAATCGCCCCGTCGGTGAACAGGATGTGCTTGTCCGTGAGCCCGTTGGCCTCGATCTCCTTCTTCACGAGGAACCGCTTCGCGATGTTGAGCTTCTCCGGTTCCGTGTACCCGGCAATGCGGATGACCTCCATGCGGTCCTGGAGAGGACCGGGGATGGTCTGCAGGATGTTCGCCGTCGTGATGAACATCACGTCCGAGAGGTCGTAGTCCACCTCGAGGTAGTTGTCGTTGAAGGCCCCGTTCTGCTCCGGGTCCAGCACTTCCAGCAACGCCGAGCTGGGGTCGCCCCGGAAGTCGGAGCTGAGCTTGTCGATCTCGTCGAGACACAGCACGGGGTTGTTGGATCCCGCCTTCTTGATCAGCTGGATGATCTTGCCCGGCAGCGCCCCGATGTAGGTCCGTCGGTGCCCCCGGATCTCCGCCTCGTCACGCAGGCCGCCCAGCGAGAGCCGCACGAACTTGCGGTTCGTCGCCCGGGCAATCGACTTGGCGATGGAGGTCTTCCCGACGCCGGGAGGCCCCACGAGGCAGAGGATGGAGCCCTTGTTCTTCTTCACGAGGGACTGCACCGCGAGGTACTCGAGGATGCGCTCCTTGACCTTCTTGAGCCCGTAGTGGTCCTCTTCGAGGATGGCCTCGGACTCTTTGAGGGTGTGCTTGTTATCGGTCTTCTCCTGCCAGGGCATGTCGAGCAGCCAGTCGATGTAGTTGCGCACGACGGTGGCCTCCGCCGACATGGGCGACATCATCTTGAGCTTCTTGATCTCGTGCTTGACCTTCTTCTGGGCTTCCTCGGAGAGCTTCTTGCCCTTCAGGCGCTTCTCGAGCTCCTCGATCTCGCTCGAAAAATCGTCCTTCTCGCCCATCTCCTTCTGGATGGCGCGCATCTGCTCGTTGAGGTAGTAGTCCTTCTGGGTCTTCTCCATCTGTTTCTTGACCCGGCGCTTGATCTTCTCCTCGAGCTCGAGGATCTCGATCTCGCCGACGATCATGGAGTAGAGCTTCTCGAGCCTCTCGCCGGCATCGGTGATCTCCAGGAGGGCCTGCTTCTTCTCGAGCTTCACCCCCAGGTGCGAGGCGATCACGTCGGAGAGCTTCGCCGCATTGTCGATCGCCGCGATGGTGTCGACCAGTTCCGGCTGGATCTTGCGCGAGAGCTTCGCGTAGTTTTTGAAGGCCTCCACGAGCACGCGGCCGACGGCCTGCACGGACCCGGCGGTCTCGGCGCCGGTCTCGGGCACTTCCTCGATCTCGACGACGAAGTGATCCGGGTTCGGGATGTAGTCCCGCACGGTCGCCCGCTTCTTGCCCTCCACGAGGGCCTTCACGGTCCCGTCGGGCAGTCGCAGCAGCTGGATGATGACCCCCAGCGTGCCCAGGTTGTAGATGTCCTCCTCGGAGGGCTCGTCCTTCTGCGCGCTCTTCTGGGCCACGAGGAAGATCTCGTTGTCCTGCTTCATGGCCGACTCGAGGGCGTTGATCGACTTCTCCCGCCCCACGAAGAGCGGTACGATCATATAGGGGAAGACCACCACGTCCCTCAGCGGCAGAAGCGGGACGACGATCTTCTTGTCTTCTTTTTTCGTGAAATCAAACATGGCCATTCGGGTACAAACGTCTCCTTACGCCGTCTCGGTCTTGGACTCGAAGAGCAGGATCGGTTTTTCGCCCTTCTTGACGACGTCTTCGTTGATGATGACTTCCTTGACATCGTTGCGCGACGGGATGTCGTACATGATGTCGAGCATGGTGTTCTCGAGGATCGCCCTGAGTCCCCGGGCGCCGGCCTTGCGGTTCACGGCAAGCCGGGAAACCGCCCGCAGGGCGCCGTCGGTGAACTTGAGCTTCACGTTCTCGAGCTCCAGGATCTTCTGGTACTGCTTGCTGATGGAGTCCTTGGGCTCCACGAGCACCCGCATGAGGTCGTTCTCGTCGAGTTCCTCGAGCGTGGCGATCACGGGCAGGCGGCCTATGAACTCGGGGATAAGCCCGTATTTCAGCAGGTCCTCGGGCTGCACCTCGGAGAGCAGCTCCCCGAGCTTGCGCTCCTTCTTTCCCTTGATGTCCGCCCCGAAGCCGACGGTGCTGGCGCCGATGCGCTTCTGGATGATGTCCTCGAGCCCCACGAAAGCGCCGCCGCAGATGAAGAGGATATTCGTCGTATCGACCTGGATGAACTCCTGCTGGGGATGCTTGCGGCCGCCCTTGGGCGGGATGTTCGCCAGGGTGCCCTCGATGATCTTGAGCAGGGCCTGCTGGACGCCCTCGCCGGAGACGTCGCGGGTGATGGAAGGGCTTCCCGACTTGCGGGAGATCTTGTCGATTTCGTCGATGTAGACGATGCCCTTGGAGGCCCGCTCCACGTCGTAATCGGCGTTCTGCAGGAGGCTCAGGATGATGTTCTCCACGTCCTCGCCCACGTAGCCCGCCTCGGTGAGCGATGTGGCATCCGCGATGGCGAAGGGCACGTTGAGCATCTTGGCGAGCGTCCGGGCCAGGAGCGTCTTTCCCGAACCGGTGGGCCCGATGAGCAGGATGTTGCTCTTCTGCAGCTCCACGCCGCCCAGGTCCGCCTCGGTGAAGAGCCGCTTGTAGTGATTGTAGACGGCCACGGAGAGGATCTTCTTCGGACGATCCTGCCCGATGACGTAGGAGTCCAGGAACTTCTTGATGTCCTTGGGCTCGGGGATCTTCTTGCGGCTCTCGTCGATACTCTGGACCTCGGCCTCTTCCTGGATGATGCAGCGGCACAATTCGATGCACTCGTCGCAGATATATGCGGAAGGGCCGGCCACGAGTTTCTTGACCTCGTTCTGCGTCTTCCCGCAGAAGGAGCAGAACAGGATTCCCTCGCCGCCCTCGTTTTCTCGTTGTCTTCTCGGCATGTGTTCCTCTTTATTTCTTGATCGCTGTCGGCCGCTTCTGAATCACCGCGTCGATGAGCCCGTACTCTTGCGCCTGCTCACCGGACATGTAGTAATCGCGGTCGGTGTCACGCTCGATCCTCTCGATCGGCTGACTGGTGTGCCTGGCCAGGATTTCGTTGAGTTCCTGTTTCAGCCTCAGGATTTCCCGGGCCTGGATCTCCACATCCGTGGCCTGGCCCGAGAACCCTCCCATGGGCTGATGGATCAGGATCCGGGCATGAGGCAGCGCATAACGCTTGCCCTTCTCCCCTGCGGCCAGCAGGATGGCCGCCATGCTGGCTGCCTGCCCCATGCAATAGGTCGACACGGGGGCCTTGATGTACTGCATCGTGTCGTAGATGGCGAGTCCCGCGCTCACGAGCCCTCCGGGCGAGTTGATGTAGAAGTGGATCTCCTTGTCAGGGTCCTCCGATTCCAGATACAGCAACTGGGCAATGACAAGGTTCGCCACATCGTCATCGACGCCGACCCCCAGAAAGACGATCCGGTCTTTCAGGAGCCTGGAGTAGATGTCAAAGGCCCTCTCGCCTCTCCCATCCTGTTCAATGACGATCGGGATCAACGCCATATTCTATCCTTTTCTGAAACCCGCAGGTTGTTTTACCTAATATTAGCCCTGGACTCGATAAAATCAAGGGTTTTTTCTTCAAGTATTTGATCTCTCAAGCGATCTGTCA
>JALOPC010000063.1 GCA_025454095.1 Syntrophales bacterium
GACCCCGTGATCGAGGGCGATGCGGATCACTTCCGGCTCGGGCGTCAGCATGGCGCCGAAGCTCACGACGGTGATCTTGAGCCCCGTCCGTCCCAGGGTGCGGTACACGGGGGCGGGAAACGTGAACGCGCCCGCGGGCTTCTTCTGCGGGGCGGCGGCCGCTTCGCCCTCCCAGCCCAGTATCGCAGACGTTGTGCCGAGCAGTCCGTATTTGAGGAAGTCCCGTCGTTTCATGGAAGGCTCTCCTTTTTTCGCGTCTATTTCAGCTTCTCCTCAAATTCCTTCCAGCTCTTGAGCCTGACGGTCCCTTTCATGGGTTCGAAGCTGAAGGATTGAGGCTTGTGCTTGAAGGCCGACTCGATCACCGCCGGCCCGCCGACGACAGCGCGGATTCTCAGGCCCTTCCTGGCAAGATCATTGAATGCGGCGCCCCCGTCCCAGGGCAGGAGGGGGCCGTCGGCATATTCGTTCTGCGTGAGCCATGTGCGGACCGCCTTCCAATTCGTATCCCCCGTCTGGAGATAGACCAGGGGGTGTCGCCTGGCGACCGATTCGACTGCCTGCCTGCTGCCCGGTCGTCCCGAGGACGTGAAGCCCCCCTGGAGAAGGGTGCCCTCCACGTCTACGGCAACGATCCCCGCACCCGGTTTCACGACGAGCAGGGTCCCCCTCCCGGTCGCGTTCCGGGACACGGCCCGGACGTCTTTGAGACCGGGGCGTGAGGCCCTGTAGAACCGGTAGGCGGCCCCGTCGCCTCCCGAGAGGTTCTTCCCCAGCGAGACGTCGTCGACGAAGAATTCGACGATCTCCCCGCCCCGGATGAAGAGGGCCCCCCGCGTTTCGGCCTTCAGGCGGACATCCTCCCCCTGCACCGCGACCATGTCGTAAACATGCACGTCGGCTTTGGCAACGGGCGGACAAAGAAAATACACGGAAGCAATTAATAATAGAATTACTTGTAATATGCAGGAGTGTCTACAGGAATGATGATGTACGGGTTCATGCTCGGAATCAGGCAGGAGGTGCCGGCATGCAGGCTGGTCAAAAAGGTGCAGATGCAAGGCGCCCGACATCCCGAGGAGCGAGGCGTACTGGGTGCGTACGTCGAGCGACGAGGGACGAGGGCAACGACGCAGATGTGCCTTTTTCACCAGCCTCCTACGCGTGCTCGCCCGCTTTGCGGAGCAGCAGCTCCCAGTCCTCGTCGACCATCTTCTGGATCACGTCCAGGTCCTCGTCCTTGAGGTGCTGGAAGCGGCCCTGGATCTTGAAGTACTCCCGGACGGGGAAGCGCTTCGGCTTGTAGTTGATCGTGTAGTGGAGGCCCTCCTCCACCTCGTAGAGGGGGAAGATGTTCGTCTGGACGGCCATCCGCGCGATCTTGACGGCCATCTCCGAGGGGATCTTCCAGCCCGTGGGGCAGCTCGCGAAGATGTGGAGGAATCGGGAGCCCTTGACGGCCTGGGCCCTCTTGACCTTGCGGACCAGATCCTCGGGGTGGGAGATGCTGGCCGTGGCGGCGTAGGGGATGCGGTGGGCCGCCAGGGCCTCGACGATGTTCTTCTTGCGCATCTTCTTCCAGTCCTTGCCGGGGGTGGTCGTTGTCCAGGCCCCGTAGGGGGTGGAGGAGCTTCGCTGGATGCCCGTGTTCATGTACGCTTCGTTGTCGTAGCAGACGTAGATGAAGTCCTCGTTGCGCTCCACGGCCCCCGAGAGCGCCTGGAACCCGATGTCGAAGGTGCCGCCGTCACCGGCCCAGGTGACAACCGTCGTATCGGTGTCGCCCTTCATGTCGAGAGCGGCACGGACGCCGCTGGCCACGGCGCCCCCCGTCTCGAAGGCCGAGTGGATGACGGGGATCTTCAGCGTCGTTGACGGATAGGGCCCGGCGATGACGGACCAGCAGCATGCCGGCAGCACCATCATCATCTTCTCCCCGAGGGCCTTCAGGACAAACCGCATGGCGATGGCAGCGCCGCAGCCCGGGCAGCCGACGTGGCCGGGATACATGAATTCGCGTTCGGTGAGCTCAAGATCCATGACTGACCTCCTGCAGGCCGATCCAGACGCTTTCCCGCTCCGGGAGGGCGTTGTGCTTTGTTTTCCAATAGATTTCCTCGAGGACCTCCGGCGTTACGTCCCGGCCGCCGATCCCGGCGATGTAGCCGAAGACGGGCGCGTGGTCCGGCGCGTTGCACAGGGCGGCACGGATTTCCTGGGCGAAGATGCCGCTGGCCCCGAAGGAGAAATTCCGGTCAATGACGGCGATTTTCTTCGCCCCCTTGAGGGCCTTGCGGACCTCGTCGACGGGGAAAGGGCGAAAGAGCTTGATCTTGGCAATGCCCAGTTTTTCCCCGCGGCCCCTCAGGTTCTCGAGCACGAGCCGGGCGGTGCTGGTGATCGTTCCCGAGGTGACGAAGACGATCTCGGCGTCGTCGCAGGCGATGGCCTCCACGGCGCCGTAGCGCCGCCCGAAGAGGGCGGCGAACTCGTCCTCGATGACCGGGAACGTCGCCAGGGCCGTGTCCATGGCGGCGGCCATGTCGTGTCGCATCTCCATATAGACGGCGGGCGGAACCAGCGGCCCGAAGGAACAGGGATTTTTCGTGTCGAGCTCGAATCGCGCCTCGTAGGGCGGCAGGAACCGGTCTACCTCCTCCTGGGACGGCACATCAACCGGCTCATAGGTGTGGGAGAGGAAGAAGGCGTCGAGGACGACCATGACCGGCAGGGCCACCGACTCGGCGAGCTTGTAGGCCTGCAGGGTCGTGTCAATGACCTCCTGGCTGTCCTCGCAGTAGAACTGGATCCACCCCGTGTCGCGCTGGGCGAGGGTGTCGGTCTGGTCGACCCAGATGTTCCAGCCCGGCGCCAGCGCCCGGTTGACCTCGGCCATCACGATGGGCAGGCGCGCGCCGGATGCCCAGTGCAGCAGCTCGTGCATCAGCGCGAGCCCCTGTCCGGAGGTGGCGGTGAAGGTCCGGACTCCCGCGCTCTGTGCCCCGATCAGGGCGGCCATGCAGGAGTGCTCGCTCTCCACCCGAAGGAACTTGGCGTTCATCTTCCCGGTAGCGCAGTAATCCGAGAGGATCTCGACGATGTGCGTCTGCGGCGTGATCGGGTAGGCGGAGACGACCTGCACCCCGGCGAGCCTCACGGCCTCTGCCACGGCCTGGCTTCCTTCGAGGACCTGTTTCATCGGATTTCCTCCTCGAGCGTCATGGCGTTGCGCGGGCACTCCACCACGCAGAGGCCGCAGCCCTTGCAGTAATCGTAGTCGATGTGCCGCCCCTGCGCCGACTGATCGTGAATGACGGACATGTCCGGGCAGAAGAGATGGCAGTTGTCGCACTGGTTGCACAGCCCGCAGTTGAAGCAGCGTTCGGCCTCGCGCATGGCGATGTTGCCCGAGACGCGCAGGTCGATCTCGGCGAAGGACCGGGCGCGCTCCTGCCGCACGAGGCGCGGCTGCGTCATGCGGGGGGCGTACCGGAAGTAGTCCGTGTTGATCTCGCCGTAGGCTACGACGTGGCGGTTCCGCAGGCGCCGCTCGCCGCCCATGTGGATCTCCATGGACAGGGAGGGGCCGTTGCCCACCGTGCAGGACTCGAGCCTTGGCAGAATCGAGTCGGGCCCTTCCCGGAAGAGCGTGTCCAGGGCGATGGCGGCCTGCTTGCCCGACGCGATGGCGTGGGCGACGCTCTTGATGCCGTTGGCGAGGTCCCCGCCCCAGGCCAGCGCCGGCCTTCCGTTCCGGAGCGAGAGAACGCAGTGCGACAGGGCAAGGGCCTCCTTGCTTGCGGGCGGGTTGTGCCAGCCCTCGGCGGCCTCGGCCCCGGTCGCCTTGAAGAGCCTGTCCACAACGATGCGGCTCGTCCTGTCGCCGTCGGGCTCGATGCGGCCCCGGCCGCCCTCCTCGCCGGCGATCCTCATGTGCCGCAGGGTGACGAGGGTGCGGCTGCCGTCCTTCCCGATGCGTTCGGGGGCCACGAGTTCCTGAAGCTTCACCCCCTCGTCGAGGGCCATCTGTACCTCGTCGCCGAAAGCGGGCATATCCTGGCGTCTCCTGCGGTAGAGGATCAGGGCCTCGCCGCCGAGGCGGACGATGCTGCGCGCCACGTCGACGGCCGTGTTCCCGCCGCCGATGACGGCGGAGACCCCCTTGACGTCGGGCGTCTCTCCGTTGCGGACTTTCTCGAGGAACTTCAGGCCGTCGCCGACCCCGTCCGACTCCTCGCCGGACACGCGGAGTGCCGTCGTGCGGCCGTGGCCGCAGGCGAGGTAGACGGCGTGGTAGGACGTCTCGAGATCGTTGAGGAAATCGGGTGTCACGGGCCGCCCCGTGTGGATGCGCACGCCCTGCGCTTCGACCTGCGCGATCTCGCGCTGCAGGGCCGCAAGCGGCAGCCGGTACAGGGGGATTCCCCAGCGCAGGATCCCTCCGGCCTCGGGCGACGCCTCGAAGACGTCGCAGGCGTAGCCCAACTGCGTGAGAAACCAGGCGGCGGCCAGGCCCGCGGGGCCCGCGCCGGCAATGGCCACCTTCTCGGGCCGGCCGGGAAGCCGTTCCAGAAGGGGCTTGAGGTCGTAGCGCTCGGCCGTGTCGGCCAGGAAGCGCTCGAGCGAGTGGATGGCGATCGGGTCGTCGAACTCGCCGCGGTTGCAGGCGCCCTCGCAGGGGTGAAAACAGACCCGCCCGCAGATGCCCGGAAGGGGGTTTTCCCGGAGGATCGTCTCCCAGGCCTCCTTGAAGAGCCCCTGGGCGGTGAGCATTTCGATCTTGCCGATGTCCTCCCCGGCGGGGCAGGCTGCGCTGCAGGGTGCCGTCTTTTCCTCGTAGCGGGGCCGCAGGTAGCGCCAGGACCCGGTCTTGTTGGCCTCCGTCGAAAGGGTCGAACGGGGCATGATGTGGATGGGGCTTTCCGATTCCGCCCTTGCTTGTGCTTTCTCTGCCATCGGATTCACCTTGAAAAGAGCTCAGGTCGCAGGAAGGGGACCGCCGTCGTACTGCGCGCGGCTCAGGCCGCAGGCTTGACGGCCTCCGCGAACCGGACGGCCTCGAAGGCCTCCCGGGCGGCCGTGACGTTTCGCTCCGCGTCGCCGGGTACCTCGTCGCGGATGGCCGCGACGACGTCCTCCAGAGGGGGCATTCCAAGGACGCGGGCCACCGCTCCCATCATGGAGGTGTTGACGATGGGGTGCGTGCGGCTCCCGATCTGGTTGGTCATGGCGATACGGCTTGCATCGACCCAGGCAAGCCTGAACCGGGAGAAGGCCTCGACATGTTCCGGGGCGGCGGGACTGTTGATGAGCACGGAGCCGCCGGGTTTGATGCCCCGGGTTACGTCGATGCTGGTCAGGAGCGTCTTGTCGAGGACGACGACGTGGTCCGGGTTGTAAACATTCGTCCGTAAAAGGATTTTCTGGCGGTCAAGCCTCAGGTATGCCTCCACGGGGGCCCCGCGCCTCTCGACGCCGAAGAAAGGGAAGCTCTGGACCTGGTAACCGGCCCGGAAGAAGGCCTTGGACATCAGGATGGTCGCGACGACGGTACCCTGGCCGCCGCGGCCGTGAAAGCGGATTTCGAGCATGCTTTCCTCCCCGAAAAGAGGGAAGTTAGGAAGCTATGAAGAGCGGAAGATCGGAGTGGATTTTCTGTTCATTTGTCTTTTCCGCTCTTCCTAACTTCCGCTCTTCCGATCTTCGTAAACTTGAACCCTGAAGAACAACGTAACGGTCTCCAGGGGATGTGCCCCCGTCAATGGTCAGTTAAGCCGGTTCCACACCACGACGAGGACCCTGGCCGGTTTCGCGTCGAGGGAGCGGAAGCTGTGGTTCATCTCCGATTCGAAGTAGAGCGAATCCCCCGGGTAGAGGACTTCGACCCGGTCGTCGGTGCGGAACTCGAGCCTGCCCTCGAGCACGAAGTGGAATTCCTCGCCCTCGTGGCTCATGAACACCATCTCGCCCGTTTCCATGGGCTGGAACTCGACCAGGAAGGGCTCCATGTGCTTGTGGGGGTTCTTGGGTTCGAGGGACTCGTAGACGTAGTCCACTTCCCCCTCGCGGTGGTGGGGCCGGCGCTTGACCTTCACGCGCTCGCCGCTTCGGGTCACCGAGAGCTTCTCCATCTCGACGGCGTCCTCGAAGAAGAAGGCCATGCTCACGTCGAGGGCTTTGGAGAGGCGCAGCAGCGTCCCCAAGGGCGGGACGGTCTCGTCGTTCTCGATGCAGGCAAGCACGTCCTTGGCGAGCCCCGTCTTGGTGCACATGTCCTCGAGGGTGAGCTGCTTTTTCTGGCGGCAGTCGCGGATGCGGGCCCCGATCTTGATGCGTTCGTCGTGCTGTGCCGAATCGGATTTCTTCCTGGCCATGGTGTACCTCCGTTCAAATCCGGGAGGGTCTGGGGATGGGGAATCCTGGACTTCAATCTAGTCCAATCGCCGGGTGCTGTAAAGGGCAAAATTGTATGCACTTTCTGTTTGACTTCAGGCCTGCAAAGGAATAGAAAATAACATGTTACGGGGATGAGGAGGAGATTCATGCCCGTCTCATCCCGGCCGTTCCCGGGATCGTTTCTGCGGTTCTCTTCGATAAATTCCTATCTTTGAAGGAGGGGGATTATGGTAGCAACAACCACAGTCATCATCATCATCGGCTTTCTGATCTACATGGGGCTGTACTGGACGTACGGCAAGAAGATCGAAAAGGACGTCGTCAAGGCCGACGACAAGAACGCCCCGCCGTCCCAGCGCCTCTACGACGGCGTGGACTACGTCCCGGCCCACAAGGCGGTCCTCTTCGGTCACCACTTCTCGTCCATCGCCGGCGCGGGGCCCCTCGTCGGCCCGGCCATGGCCATGGTCTGGGGCTGGCTCCCGGGTCTTCTCTGGGTCTGGTTCGGCAACGTGCTGATCGGCTCGATCCACGACTACCTGGCGCTCATGGCCTCGGTGCGCTACGACGCCAAGTCGGTGCAGTTCGTCGCGACGGACCTCATCTCGAAGCGGACGGGCCGGTCCTTCTACTGGATCGTCTTCTTCCTGCTCATCCTCGTCGTGGCGGCCTTCGCCAACGTCATCGGTTCGATGTTCGCCAGGACGCCCTCCATCGGGTCGGCCTCGATCTTCATGACCATCGCCGCCATCATCCTGGGGGTGCTCATCTACCAGATGAAGATGAACCTGACGGGGGCCACGGTCATCGGGATCGTCCTGATGGCCATCGCCGTCTGGATGGGGCCCATGTTTCCGATTCCGCTGAGCTACGAGACCTGGATGGTGATCCTTCTCGTCTACATCATCATCGCCGCGTCCATCCCGGTGAACCTCCTGCTGCAGCCGCGGGACTACCTCAACTCGTTCCTGCTCTACTTCGGCATCGCCATCGGCTTCATCGCCGCCATGGTGACCTTCAAGGGGATGGAAGCGCCGGCGTTCTCGGCATTCTCGCCGATCCTGCTGGGCGGCCAGCCCACACCCTTCTGGCCCGCGATCCCGCTGGTCATCGCCTGCGGGTCGCTCTCGGGGTTCCACTCCCTGGTTGCCTCGGGGACGTCCTCGAAGCAGCTCTCGAAGGAGACGGACGCCCTCTTCGTGGGCTACGGCGGCATGTTCACGGAAGGCTTCCTCTCGACGGTCATC
>JALOPC010000350.1 GCA_025454095.1 Syntrophales bacterium
CGGCAATTGTCCCGTTGACAGGCGCCCATGCCCATCCTATACTCCGACCGTCGAAAAGCAGCGTCTTTTCGCATGCATTCGGCTTGCGGTTCCGGCGATGAGAAGGCGAAGCCCGGGATGCGGACACAAGAGAGTTTCGAACCGAGAAGGCGAAGATGACAACGACCGGACTGGAAGCGTTTGACTGGGGCAGGGGCCGATGGGTGAACGGATTGGGGCCGCAGGCCCGGGCCGAAATCGTCATCGCATCCGACTGGGCCCCCATCCGGGCCTTCGACGGGATCGTTGCGCGCTCGCCCGAGTCGGTCTACGGGGATTTGCTGCCGGTCCTTCGTAAGGCCGATCTGCGCATCGTCAATCTCGAGTGCGCGCTGTCGGACGGCGGTTCGCCGGTGTGGAAGAGCGGCTCGGTCTTCAAAGGCCGCCCCGAGCACATCAAGGGGTTGACGGCGGTTCCCTTCGAGGTCGTTACGCTCGCGAACAATCACGTCTTCGATTACGGGCCTGAAGCATTCAACGAGACCCTGAAACTCCTGGACGAGAACGCCATCCGCTCTGTCGGGGCGGGCATGTCCCCCGATGAGGCCCGCCGGCCCCTCATTCTCGAGGTCAACGGAGTCCGCATCGGCATCGTCAATTTCAGCGAGGGCGAGGACCTGACGGCCGCCGTCTCCGGGCCCGGAGTCTCCGGGTGGGACGTCGATGCCGTCGTGGAGAGCGTCCGTGCGATAAGGCCTGGAATTGACATCATACTGGTGATCTGCCACGGCGGGGTCGAGTATATCCCCTTTCCGCCGCCTTATCTTGCCGAGGCCTTCGGGCGAGTGGCCGCAGCCGGGGCCGATCTGATCGTCGGCCATCACGCCCACGTCCCGCAGGGCGTCCAGTTCGTCAATGGCGTGCCCATCTGCTACAGCCTGGGTAACTTCGTCTTCTGGCAGGAGACGGACCTTCTCTACCGCAAGCTGGGCTACCTGGTGAAGGCCGGCGTCTCGCGGGAGGGACTTTCGCATGTCGAAATCATCCCCTATCTGCCTCTGGCCCGGCCGGAGGGCATTGCGGAGGCCTGGCACGGGTTTCTCCGGCACTACGGCATCAAGGGCTTTCGCGACGAGATGGCGATGATCCTGGCGAAGATGGATGAGCAGCCGCCCAAGGGCGCCGCCATGCTGCGCAACCGTGTCGTCACCATGCAGCACCGGGAGCACTGGATCGATGCGATGACGCGGATCATGGACGGCACGATAGCGGACTCGCCGCAATGGGCCTGTGACCTGGCCGTCGAGTGGCTGACGCGAAAGCGGCCTGCCGGGGGAGTGCGGTGAAATGAGCGCAGCCGCGCCGAAGGATTCCCTTTCGCTGGTTATCGCCGACTCGGGCATGGGCGGCCTCTCGATCTGCGCCGACATCGTCAGCGGCCTGCAGGCACGCCGGACATACCGATCCGTGGCGGTGACCTATTTCAACGCCTGGCCCGAGCAGGACCGCGGCTACAACCTCCTGCCCGGAATGGCCGAGCGGGTCCGTGTTTTCGACCGGGCGCTTGCCGCCATGCTTCGTTTCCAACCCGACCGGATCCTGATCGCCTGCAACACCCTCTCGGCGCTCTACCCCGACACGCCGTTCAGCAGGAAAGCCCCCGTGCCGGTCACGGACATCATCGGGTTCGGCGTCGAGCAGATGCTCGCCCACCTGGGCGCCCGGGCGGACAGCCGCATCATCATCCTCGGGACGCCCACCACCATCGAGGCGGGCACTCACCGGAGCCGGCTCATCGAGCGGGGCATTGACCCGAAACGAATCGTCTGCCAGCCCTGCGACCGGCTGGCCGGCGAGATCGAGAAGGCGCCGCAGGGCGCAACCGTTCGGGCCATGATAGACGACTACGTCGGCCAGGCCGCCGAGAAATTCCCGGACAGGCGTCTGCCCGTAGCGGCTGCCCTGTGCTGCACGCACTACGGCTACAGCCGGAGCCTCTTCGAGGCGGCCCTGCAGGCCCGCTTCGAGGGGCCCATTGCGATTCTCGACCCCAACCGGGCCATGAGCGAGGCGCTGCTGGCGGACCTTCCGCCACGGGGCGGGGGGGACGTCCGAATCGACCTGCAGGTCGTCTCGCGCATCGTCTGGAGCGAAGAGAAGATCGGGGCGATCGCGCGCCTGCTGGAAGAGGCGTCGCCGCTGACGGCCGACGCATTGAAAAAATACCGGCATGATCCGGAGTTGTTTACATTCTGACGCAAGGAGAGACCGCGTGAGGAAGGTGCTGATCGTAACGGGCCCCGGCGGGGATGCCCAGGGCTGGGGCGACATGAAGGTGACCGAGACCCTGTGCGAGACGCTCAACGCGGGCGACCTGGCCGCCGAGATCGCCTACGTGACGACCACGGAGGAATTCCGGAAGGCCATCTCGAGCCGCCGCTTCGACATCGTCTGGAGCGCCCTGTACTACATCTCGCAGCGCGAAGACATCATCGGCCTGGGCGACGACAACGAGTGGGTCGCCGACATGCTCGACGAGAAGGGCATCCCGTACATCGGCCCCAATTCCCTGACGATGAAACAACTCATTCAGAAATACGAGACGCACCGGCTCATGCACGAAAACGGGGTGCTCGTCCCCGCCTTCAACCTGGTGGCCGCGGGCGGCGCGCTGCCGGAGGTGGCGTACCCGGCCTTCGTCAAGCCCAACTGCGAATCGCGCTCCATCGGCATCAGCGACGACAGCGTGGTCCACAACCGCGAGGAGCTGGCCCGGCGCATCCGGCACGTCCACGAGACGCTCGAGCAGGCCGCGCTCATCGAGGAGTTCCTGCCCGGCGACGAGTACACGGTCCTCATGCTGGGCAACGGCCGGCTGCAGGAGATCCTGCCCGGCCTCGTCACCGTCGACAAGACCCACTTCGGCAAACACCGGGTCCTGCGCAGCGATCTGAGAGGCGTGGGGCTGACGAAGATCAGCATCCCCACGGAGCGTGCCGAGGAGGCCAAAGAGCTGACGAAGAAGGCCACCGACGCCCTGAAGTGCTGGGACCACGTCCGGGTCGACATGCGCGTCGATGCGAAGGGACGCCTGCGGGTCATGGAGGTGAACGGCATCCCGGGACTCAAGCCCGTGAAGAGCTGGAGCCCGCAGATCTATTCCCTCTACCACCCCTCGCCGGGAGGGCCCATGGAGGAGTACCGCAATATGGTCCGCCTGATCGTGCACTCCGCCCTCGAGCGGCACGGGCTCGTTTAAAAAAAGGAAGCGCGGAAAAACCATGAGCGTCCCCGTTGACCCCGAGGTCGTTGAACGGCTCCGGAGCGCGAAGCGGCTCCAGGGGGA
>JALOPC010000351.1 GCA_025454095.1 Syntrophales bacterium
GAGACGATCCGGGAGGAGAAGGGGGACCTCTACCGCGTCATGGACGGCCGCGGCACGGCGGTCATCAACCTCGACGACCCCCTGCTGGCCCCCTGGGCGGCACGATGGAAAGGCAGGAAGATCACCTTCGGGATCGACGCCGACGCCGACGTGACCGCGTCGCGCATCGCCCACGAGGCCGAAAGGGGCACCGTGTTCACGCTCCTCGCGGAAGGCGCCTCGCGGGAGATCCTGCTGCCGGTGTCGGGGTTTCACAACGTGTCGAACGCCCTGGCCGCGGCGGCCGCGGCGCTCGGCGCGGGGTTCGGCTTCGACGCGATCTGCCAGGGGCTCATGGCCTCTGCCAGGGGCTCATGGCCTTCCGGCCCGTGGGGGGGCGCATGGAGGTCTGGCGGCTGAAAAACGGCGCCTGCCTCATCGACGACACGTACAACGCGAACCCCGCCTCGGTTGCGGCGGCCCTCAAGACCCTGCAGGGCCTCAAGGGCGAGTGCAAGAGCACGGTCATCCTGGGCGACATGCTCGAACTGGGCGGCGAGGCGGAACGGTACCACGAGGAGATCGGCCGGGCCGTGGCCGAAACGGGGGTCGGCAAGGCCTACCTCCGGGGGGATTTCGCCCGGGCGACGGCCAAGGGGGCCCTGAAGCGGGGGATGAAAGGCGAGCAGGTGCTCGTCGAGCTCTCCACGGAGGAGACGGTGGCCCACCTGAAGGCCTGCCTCCGGACGGGCGACTGGGTCCTCGTCAAGGGCTCGCGGAAGATGAAGATGGAAGAGATCGTCCAGGCGATCCTGGGCGCGATCGGGGTTGCAAAGTGAAAAGGACCTGTGATAGGGATACGACCTCAATCTGTAGGGGCAGGACGCCCCGGCATCCCCAACTGCTTGTGCACCGGGTTGGGGTTTTGTATTTTGGAGGTCCGTCGCATTGATCTATCACCTGTTATACCCGCTTCACGAGACCATCTCGTACTTCAACGTGTTCCGGTACATCACGTTCCGGACGATTTACGCGGCCATCACGGCGCTCGTGATCTGCTTCGTCGTCGGCCCCTGGCTCATCCGCAAGCTCGAGTCGCTGCAGATCGGGCAGTCCATCCGCGAGGACGGCCCCGAGGCGCACCAGGCCAAGTCGGGCACGCCGACCATGGGCGGCATCATGATCATCTTCTCCGTGGTGATCTCGACGCTGCTGTGGGCGAACCTGACCAACGAGTTCGTCTGGATGCTCATCACCGTCACCGTCGGGTTCGGGCTCATCGGCTTCTTCGACGACTTCCACAAGCTCACGCAACGCAACAGCAAGGGGATCTCGGGGCGGACGCGGCTCGTCCTGGAATTCGCCATCGCCCTGTTCATCGGGGTCATCCTCTACCTCAAGCCCAGCTTCAGCGAGGCGATCACGATCCCCTTCTTCAAGACCATGCTGCCGGACCTGGGCTGGGGCTACGTCCTCTTCACGGCCTTCGTGATCGTGGGGGCCGCCAACGCCGTGAACCTCACCGACGGCCTCGACGGCCTGGCCCTCGGGCCCGCGCTGATCTGCTTCATCACGTACCTGCTCTTCGCCTACTTCGCCGGCAACGCGAGGATCTCGGGGTACCTGCAGATCCCCTACGTGCCGGGGACGGGGGAGCTGTCGATCTTCTGCGGGGCCATGGTGGGGGCCTGCCTGGGCTTTCTCTGGTACAACACCTACCCGGCGCAGATCTTCATGGGCGACGTGGGGTCGCTCTCCCTGGGCGGGGCCCTGGGCACCCTGGCCATCGTGACGAAACAGGAGCTCCTGCTCGCCATCGTGGGCGGGATCTTCGTGCTGGAGACCGTCTCGGTCATCTTCCAGGTGGGCTGGTTCAAGATCTCCAACGGCAAGCGGATCTTCCGCATGGCGCCCATCCACCACCATTTCGAGCTGAAGGGGTGGGCGGAGCCGAAGGTCATCGTGCGGTTCTGGATCATCTCGATCATCCTGGCCCTCGTGGCCATCAGCACGCTGAAACTGAGGTGACGGCAACCCGTGGAACTGAAGAATAAAAAGGTGCTCGTCATCGGCCTCGGGAAAACGGGGATCGCCGCGGCGCAGTTTGCGGCCTCCCGGGGGGCCGCCGTGACCGTCACCGACGCCAAGCCCGAAGCGGATCTCCGGGACGCCCTCGGGGCCCTGGCGGGGCTTGAGCTGCGGGTGTTTGCGGGCGGCGCGGACGCGGCCCTCGTCGCCGGGCAGGACCTCGTCGTCCCCTCCCCCGGCGTGCCGCCCTTCAACCCCCTGATCCGCGAGGCCGAGCGGCGTGGCATCCCCGTCGTGAGCGAGACCGAACTGGCTTTCCGGTTCCTGCGGGCGCCCGTCATCGCCATCACCGGCACCAACGGCAAGACGACGGTGACGACCCTGGTCGGCCACATTCTCGCGAAGGCGGGAAAGCGAGCCTTCGTGGGCGGCAACATCGGCAGCCCGCTGATCGGTCATGTCGGAGGGCCCCAGGGCGACGACTGGGCCGTCCTCGAGCTGAGCAGCTTCCAGCTCCAGCGGATCGAGACGTTCCGGGCGCGGGTGGCGGTGCTCCTCAACACGGCGCCCGATCACCTGGACTACCACGCCGATTACGCGGAGTACCGCCGCGCGAAGGAGCGGATCTTCGAAAACCAGCAGCCGCAAGACCTGGCCGTGCTCAACGCCGACGAGCCGGG
>JALOPC010000352.1 GCA_025454095.1 Syntrophales bacterium
TGTCGCTCCCTTCATGATTGAGGTGGGGAGGCCCCTGTGAAGGGGCACTCCCCGGGGAGGCAGGTACCGCTCTGCCCTATTTCCCCTCTTCGTTCATCGCGGCGAGGCGCTCCTCGAGTGCCTGGAGCCTCGACCGCAGATCATCGGCTTCGCTTTTCAGCGCCTGTCTTTCGTCTTCCGCGGAGGGCGGGATTCCCCAGGGAGCCCGTCGCTGCCAGCGGGAGAGCCCCGTGGCGTAATACCGGTTCCTCCAGCCTCGCCCGCCGCCGCGGCCGAAGCACATCCCCGCGCCGGCAAGCGGCCTGCCCATACCGACGGCAGGCGCGCAAAACCCCCTGCCGCCTCCCGCCATGGGGCCCATGCCCCTCGGTCCCGTTCCGTCAAATCCCGGCATTTTACTGACCTCCTGAATGTTTACTCTCTTTTCGCTCTGCGTGATGCACCGTCGCGTCCCCGTCATCCCCGGGGGTACATCCCCGAGCGGTTTCCCTCAGCGGCCGGCCGGCCGCCGATATTCGATAAGGCGGGGCGGGTCCTGCATGTCCAGCGCCTCACGGCCGTTATCAGGACCGGCCGCTCTCTGCAGCCTTTGTTTCGCTTCCTGCTCGAGCATCCCACGTTCCGGGGCGGAAAGGCCCGGGCCTGGCTTGATGCCGCGAAGCGCCTTGACTGCCCCCCAGATCGAGATCGCCTCCCGGACCAGCCATAAAAGATCCGGCCACCTGCCGCCCGTCCTGCCCGCAAGCCCGGCTCCGCTTCCGTCGCCGTCCCGCCGACACACACCCCTGCCTCTTCCCTTGCGGCGACCGAAACCCCTCGGACCTGTGCGATCAAAATTCGGCATCGCCCTCACCGTTTCTTTGAATATTAATGAAACCCATTTTCATTTATAGCCAAAATAAAAAGTTCACTTCTTCCGGCAGCCCTCGCAAAGACCGTAGAACTGGATCAGGTGGTTGGTGATGGCGAAGTTGTATTTCTTCGACAGCCCCTCCTCCGTTTTCTTCAGGAGGGCGACCTCCTCGTCGATGAAGTCCCGGTAGTTGACGATGCGGCCGCAGCCCGTGCAGACGAGGTGGTGGTGGTGATCCTTCCCCTTGGGGCCCTCGGCCAGCTCGAAGCGGGCCCGCCCGTCGCCGAAATCGAACTTGTAGACGAGCCCTATGTTGACAAGCATATCAAGGGTCCGGTAAACCGATGTCAGGCCGATGGCCGGGTAGGTTTCGTGGACGAGCATGTAGATGTCCTCGGCGCTGAGGTGATCCTCGGTTCGGGACAAGACATCCAGAACCGCCTCACGACCGATTGTCATCCGGAAACCGCACCCCTTGACCCGGTGCCTGCACCAGTGATGCCCTTGTTCGAACTCGGACTTCATGAAGCTCCTCTTGTTATTGAAAACCATTTTCATGTGCAATTTACTCCCCCGACCCTCCGTTGTCAACTTTTTTTTGCGGGCGGCGGGAGCCATGACGCAGAAAGGCCCCGGGACGCACTCCCGGGGCCTTTCGTTCGATTCGTCGATTTCCGTGAGCAACCTGCTCACGAAACGGCCGAGCCTCAGGTGCCCTTTCCCGAGAGATCGCAGGCCGCCGGGGTCTCCTCGAGGTGCTCCACGTTCTTGCCGAACGGCCTCGATGCCGCCTCGTCGCGGTCCGTCATGATCAACTCCGCGGCGATGCCCGCCGCGTCGGTGATGATCTCCCTGCAATACAGTGCGTGTTCCTTGCACAGCCAGTTGTTCTGCCACTTCGTCGTCAGGTCGCGACATGCCGTGCAGCCGTACTTTTCGAGGAACTTGTTCGGGATCTGGTTGAAGAGACGATACAGGCCCGGCTTGCCGTAGAGCTGCTGGGCCGACTTCTTCGCCGCCGACTTCGGATCGGGGTCCTCGGGAAGGGTCGTGCGCCCGTGGACGCAGCCCACGGCGATGACGGCGCCCGTGATGGCCCCGCAGGTGTCCCCGTAGAGGCCCACGCCGCCTCCGAACCCGGTGGCCACTTTCTTGACCTCCGGGGGAAGCCCGGTGTCCACCAGGGTCAGGACCGCCTCGGTGACGCACTCCGTGCAGTTGTACCCGAGGGAAAAGTTCTTTCTTGCCCGTTGACGGATTGCTTCGATTTTCTCTTCTCTCGTCATGATCCCGTCCCTCCCGGTATTTTGGCCCATCCTTAGATCAAATGATTTCCAAGATCAAGGATATTTTTAGAGCGGCATTCCCGGTGTGCCTGCTGAGCCGCGCGGGCGCTTTATTTTCGGCTGTACGCCGCGGCGCCTCAGCGGCAAAACGCCCGGCGGCCTCGCCGGATTCTTCACGCGGTTGATTTTTCCCCTGCGTTCATGTATGGACAGGTGGGGTCAACAAAGGGTACCGCCTGCCTCATGTGTGTTCCGCCGCGGAATGGGTCTCGAGAACCATGTCGAATCTGCAAAACGTGAAGAAGCCCGAGGATCTCAGCCAGGAGGATCTGGCCCGCTTTGTCGTCGACGCCCTGCACCGGGTCATCGTCCACTACACCATGTGGTTCATGGAAACGGAACACCAGGTGGGAATGCCCAAGGCCCTCGACATCCTCAAGGAAGTCCGCAAGAACAGCTACAACATCCAGATGGACCGCCTGGCCAAGACGATGGGATTCGAGATGAAGGACGGCGTGCCGAAGGTGCTTGCCGAGACGCCCAAGGACAAACTGATCAACATCCTGAACAACGTGGGGATCAACTGGCTGGCCAACGACGGCGTCTGGTTTACCTGCGTCGAGGCGGCCCGCGACATGTTCGACGCCAAGCGCTGCAACGACTCCACCTGGACGCGCTTCTCTCCCTTCGAGGCCTGGTCCATCAAGGAGTTCCTGGGGCTTCCCGAGCAGGCGGGGCTCGAGGGCCTGAAGGTGGCCCTGCAGTTCCGGATGTACGCCCGGATCAACGTCCAGACTATCCTCGACGACGGCCCCAACGCCATCATATTCCAGATGAACGATTGCCGCGTCCAGTCCGCCCGAAAGCGCAAGGGTCTCGACGACTACCCCTGCAAGTCGGCGGGCCTGGTGGAATACCGGCATTTCGCGGAGACGATCGACAGCCGCATCAAGACGGAATGCCTCGGCTGCCCGCCCGACAAGCACCCGGACGAATGGTTCTGCGCCTGGCGGTTCAGCCTCCCCGAGAAGAAGTAGGACGCAGGGCCCCGCGCCAGGACCTCTCATGAAGAAGCCGCTGCTCATGGACCTGGAGGACAACGTCTTCCTCGAGGGCGATGCGCTTGTCGTCATCGACCGGCGCAGGCTGCCGGGCGAGATCGTGCGCCTGCGATGCCCCGACCACGAGGCCGTGGCCCGGGCCATCGAGGAGATGGCCGTCCAGGGGGCGGGCGACATCGCCATCACGGCGGGCTTCGGCCTGTACCTGGCGGCGCGGCAGGCGGAGCAGGGCGGCGCCTCGAAGAGGGACGAAGCGCTCCGCGCGGCCGCGGCAAGGCTCATCGCGACGAGGCCCACGGGCTACCACCTGGCGGCCCTCGTCAACAAACTCATGCGCCGGGTCGGGGAAGCCGGGGATACAACGCCCGCCTCCGCGGTCATCCTCTCGTCCCTGCGGAGATCCCTGGACGCTCAGCGCCGGATCTCCGAGGACACGGGGCGCCACGCCGAGACGCTCCTGGATTCGGGCGACCGCATCCTGACGCACTGCTTCGCCGGGCCGGCCCTTCTGTACATGCTGCGCTTCGCCCGCGGGAAGGGCAAGGACGTGCGGGTGATCTGCACAGAGACGCGGCCCTACCTGCAGGGGGCGCGGCTGACGGCCTGGTCGGTGAGCGAGCTGGGCGTCGACACGACGCTCATCACCGACAACATGGCCGCCCACTGCATGTCCCGGGGGATGGTGAGCAAGGTCTTCGCGGCGGCCGACCGCGTGGCCATGGACGGAACGGTGGCCAACAAGGTGGGGACGCTGCAGCTGGCCATCTGCGCCG
>JALOPC010000064.1 GCA_025454095.1 Syntrophales bacterium
GGAGGCGAGATCCTTCGTTCGGTCCGCCGAGCCCGTGTCGACGACGATCATCTCGTCGACGGCGGCCTTGACGCTCGCAAGGCAGCGGACGAGGCTGGCCTGCTCGTTTTTGACGATCATGCAGAGCGAGAGCGTCGGCCGGTCGCTCCCGCGGTCGATTTCCATCGGGCCGATGGTGCCCCGGACCGCGAGCGCCGCATCGATGAAGCCGTCGTCCGCCTCGAAGGAGGCCATGGCAGCCTCGATCCGGGCCATGGCCTCTTCGTGCTTTTCCTGCGAGATCAGGAGGTCGATCAGGAGAAAGGCGATCGTGCGATTCTGCGGGTGCCGCCCGCCGGCATCGCGGAAGGCCTTCTCCGCCCGGGCATGCAGCCCCAGCGAGACCGCCGCGGCGTGGTAGCGCTCCGCAAGATCAGCCGTGCCGGGGGACAGGGCAAAGCCCGTCTCCAGCAGTTCGAGGGATTTCTCCTTTTCGCCGGCCGCCCAGTGCAGGACCCCCAGGTTCGTCAGGGGCTCCCCCCAGGAAGGATCGGCTTTCGCCGCCTCCCGGAAGAGGCGCTCGGCATCGCCCCGATTGCCGTTCTTGAATGCGAGAACCCCCTGCAGGTTCAGGGCCGGGGCAAATCGGGGTGTCCGTTCGAGAGCCTGGGCCGCCAGTCGCCCGGCCTCGCCGTCATCCCCGAGCCCTTCCCGGATGCTGCCCAGCAGGCTGAGCATTCTCGCGTCCGGGGAACCGAGGGTGGCCGCCCCGAGAAGGTCCTGGGCCTCCTTGTAATGTTTTGTCTGGATCAGCATCTCCGCCATGGACAGGTAGCATTCCCGGTCCCAGGGCGTGGCCTTGATCGCGCTCAGGTACGCCTCCGTTGCCGCCCGGAGATTGCCTCTCTGGTACAGATCGTCTGCTTTTGCCAGGGCCGGCGAAACGGAGACACCCGCGCCGCCAGCCGGGCCCTCATGACGGGCCGTTGCCTCGCGCCGTTGCTTCACGCTTGCCTTGAGGGCGGGGCGTTCCTGCCCGGATGCCTCGTCGTTCTGCCGGAGCCGCAGGATCGGCTTTCCGCGCAGTTCCCGGACACGGGTTTTCACGGCCTCGGCGGCGTGGTCCCAGGTAAAATGGGAACGGATGAATTGCGCAGCGAGGCGCCCTTTGGCGGCGGCTTCTTCCCGGTTTGCGGCCGTGTGCCGCATGAGCCTGGCAAGGCCTTCGCGGTCAGGTTCGGCGAGCCAGGGGAAGTCGACCGTTTCGAACTCTCCCACCCTCTTTTCCGGAAGTCTTCCTTCTTTCGCGGGGATGAGGTAGGCGATCGTCTCGTTGCAGAAGTCGAGTGCCGCGCCGTGGCCGGTCACGATGACCGGCAGTTCGCTGGCCATGGCTTCCGCGATGGGAAGGCCGAAGCCCTCCCCCCGGTAAGGGTGAACCAGGCAGTCGCAGGCTGTATAGAGGCCGGCGATCTCGCGATCGCTGAGATTGTGTTCGATGTACTCGATCTCGGGATGGCTCGGGTCGTTCTGAAACCGGCGGATCCACTCCTTCGCCGTCTGACCCTTGTAGAAACTCTGCCCGCCCATGTCCTTGATCACCAGGCAGACGTCGTCTGCGGACGAGAAGCTCCGCGTGTAGACGTCGAGCAGGACGTCGATGCCCTTGCGCTGGATCGTTCCGCCCACGAAGAGGAATTTGAACGCCTTGTTCGTCTTGAGCCGGTACGGGGCATTGCCCGGATTGAACAGGTCCGTGTTCACCCCGTTGGGCACCACGGTCACGCGTTCCGCGGGAACGCCGCTGCGGATGTAGCAGTCGCGCACGTAGCGGCTGGGGACCCACAGCTCATCGACCTGTTCGGACATCGGGCGGACCCACTCCCGGGGGAGGCTCCCGAATTCCCAGGGCTGGATCATGACCCAGTGCCCCTCGGGCGGGGGATTGAAGTCGGGCGGCCACTGGTGACGGACGTGCACGTCCGCGGGGCCGGTCAGCGGCTTTCTGATCCTGTCCGCGATCGGTTTGAAACGGGGTTCCTCCTTCGGCGAGAACTGGTCCCGTTCGTAGGGAATGATGGAAAGCTCGCATCCCCCTTCGATCAGGCGCGAGCACAGCTCCCGGTTGACGAGGGCGAGCGAGTGGTGGACGAACTGGGAGCCCTCCCACCGGATTTTCAGATCGCACGCGACAGCGGCCCTGTCAGGACGAGCGGCGTCGAAGGCCCACCGGAAGTCGTTGAGGTCCTTCACGACGGTGATTTCGTCCCAGGGGTCGAGGAAGACATGGTCCGAGGCGTCTTTCCAGCCCTTCAGGTCGTTCCCCCGAACGGCGTGGAAGACGAAGGTCGGGATCCCCGCCAGCGCCGCAAAGGTCTTCCCCCAGGAGTCGGCGCCGACGAAAAAGTCGCTGCCCGCGATCAGCTGCAGCTGCTCGACGAAGGAGTAGCTTCTCCTGTCCACGGCTTTGTCGAGGCAGGGGTATTCCTCCGCTTCATCGGGCGTGCCGATGATGACGGGCCTGATGCCCTTCTTCGCCAGGAACGACAGAAGGCGCGGCCAGTCCTTCGGGGGGATCACATTGCGCTTGCTGCCCACCATGCCCTTGAGACTGCCCCGAGGCTGAATGACGAGCTGAACCGGTTCGATCCTGCACTTGTCGAAGAGGACCGCCCACTCGGGCCTCCTCCGGATCCCATAGGTCGTGAAGATATCGAGGTCCGCGTTCCACTCCCGGTAGTCCGCCGTTGTCGTGGGCGTGGCCCCCATACCCAGGCAGGTGTCGGAGGACTTGAAGAACTGCCGTGCAATGAAGTGCCAGGTGTAATTCTTCGGGAAGGGGATGAAGATCACCTTCTTGAGCTTCGGGAAGGCGTCGAAGAAGGACCGCATCATGCCTGTAGAATTCGAGACGCTGACGACCGTTTGCTCGGGATCCTTGTCGTAGAACGTCGAGAGCAGCAGCAGGGCGTCGCCCGCCCCGCCAAAATGCACGTAACAGGGAGGAAAGTTCGAAAGCAGGGCATGGATCCGGACGATCGCCTCGGGGCACACCTCTTCGGGCCAGAAATTCTGGGGCAGGTACGCGTAGCGGCCTTCCTCCTGTTCGACAAGCGTGTCGAGTTCGAATCGAATCAAATCCTCCTTCCAGGTTTTGAAAAACCGCCGCGCCGACGTTTCATTGAGCGCGTGGATGACATCGCGGGTGGGGCTGGATTTCCCCTCGTGATGGATGACGACGCTCGCAGGCTCGTAAAAGACGCGCCGTCCCGCCCGGCGAACCTTGAAGCACAGGTCCGTGTCCTCGAAGTACATCCCGTAGCGCTCCTCGAAACCGCCGATGCGCTTGAAGAGACGGCTCCGGATGAACAGGCAGGCGCCTGTCACGGCATCCATGTCGCCCGGAACATTGACGGGGGGGGCGTCGGCCGCCGCATGGAGGTGCCGGTGGAGCGGCCAGACAGCGTAGGAGGGGTGCGCGTTTCTGAAAAACTGGATGCCGCAGTGCTGAACGGTTCCGTCCGGGAACAGCAGCTTGACCCCGACCGCCCCGATCGAGTCGTCGCGGTCGAGCCGTTCCAGGGCGCGGTCGAGCCAGCCCGGCAGCGGCTCCGTGTCGTTGTTCAGGAAGACGAGAACATCGCCGCCCGCGATGTCCGCCCCCTGGTTGCAGGCCCTTGCGAAGAGCAGGTTCTCCCGGTTGGACAAGACCTTCAGCTTCGGGTATCGTTTCCGGGCCTTTTCGAGGAACGCCCCGGTCCCATCGCTGGAGGCGTTGTCGACGACGATGACCTCGTGGACCCGGTCGAGCGGCGTGTGTGCGTAGAGCGTCTCGAGACAGCGGGACGTGAAGTGCACCTGGTTGAACACGGGGATGATGATGGAGGCCGATGCCGCCGCACGTTCGGGCGAAGCGGGACGGGCGTGCATGTCGGCGACGGCGGCCTGCGGCTCGGCATGCCCCGTCGGGCCGTCCGGCTTCCTTGCATCCAGGGGTTTTACGAACAGATAGCAATGCGCATTGAAGCGGTGCAGCCCGAAATCGAACCTTCGGGCGAGCAGCGCGAGGGACCGCTCCGATTGGACCAGGCAGTGGCCGATGGCGGGGCTGAGATATTCCCAACGCTCGAGGTCCTGACCGTTGACGAAACTGCTTTCCACGTAGAGCCGTCCGCCGGGCTTCAGCACCCGGTGGAATTCCTTGAAATACGCGATGGGGTCGTAGAGGTGTTCGATGACCTCCACCATGTTGATGCCGTCGACGCTCTCGTCGGGCACGTCGCGGAGCTGCAGCGTCGTGTCCTGATCGATATTCAGGCATTCGATTCCCCGGGACGCGAGAAATCGCCCGTACTCCCCGTTGCCGCACCCGAAATCCACGACTGTTTCTATTGTAAAGGGAGCCTTGTATGCGAGGTGCGACAGCCGTGCTCCGTCCATTTCAGGGGTATGTCTGCCTTCGCTTCCCTGATTCTCGGTGACAAGAACCTTGGGATCGATCGACGGGGTGAACACGGCGCGGCATTCCGTGCAGGCGTAATAGGGATGGTCCTGTCTGGTGACCGCGCGATGCGCGATGCCGCTGCAGACCGGGCAGGATTCGCTGTCGGCGCCGGCGGCCCCCCCTGCGGCCATGCCATGCAGGACGGCAAGATTTTCCTTGGCCTGCGGGTGGTCGGGCCGGACGGCCAGCACCCGGTCGTAGAAGTATCGCGCGTCGTCGAACCGGTTCTGGGCGGCACAGACGTTCCCGATCCGGAGCAGCGTTTCGATGTCATCCGGCTGGAGGGCCAAAGCCTTGTTGTAGAGGGCGAGCGCCTGCTGGAGATTTCCCGCTTCCGCCAGGTGAGCATCGGCAAGGTCTCGCAAAAAGCCGATCTCCTCCGGGGCGAGCTGTGCGGCGCGCTCGAGATGGAGCAGGGCCTTGTCGGGATTCTTGAGGAGGCAGTAGAGATTCCCGAGGTCGTTGTGGGCCGCGGCGTGGTCCGGGCGGTTTGACAGCAGCGTCTCGAGCCGGTGAACCGCCCTGTCCGTCCGTCCTCTCCGAGCCAGGCAGCGAGCCTCGCGGACGAGGGTTTCGGAATCGCGCGTTCCGGCTTCCTCCGCCCTGGCCTCCAGGGCATCGAACATTTTTCCTGCCATCTCGTTCGAAGGTTCGATCTCCAGGACCCCCAGGTAACACTCTCGAGCCTGAAGGAAATCCCCCGATTCCGCCCGGATGTTTCCCAGGATCAGAAGGGTCTCCGTGTCCCGGGGATTCAGGGACAGGGCCTTTTCGTAGTGCCGCACAGCGGCGTCGGGCCTCTTCATCACTACGTAGCAGTAATCGGCAAGGTTCTTCCGGAACTCCGAATTTTCGGGCTCCAGAGAGACGGCCTGTTCGAAGTGCCCGCGTGCTTCGTCCCAGCTCCCCTTCCCGCAGTAAAAGGCGGCTGTGTCCCTGTGATATTGGCCATTCGACCGGCTGTCCCTGCGATGTGTCCCGGCGGGGGAGGCGTCAGTTGCCGGTTCGACGCTTGGTCGCGGTATCGTTTCGGTCCGTGTCCGACAGGGGGGAAGAGGGGTCCGCTTCTTTACAACGAAAATCTGGCCGGAGCACACTTCCAGCCGCTCGATCCGTGAATCTCTTTGCGGAGTCCTCCCAAGCTGCGGGTGGGTAATGTCCCGCATGCCGCACTCGTCGACAAGTTCTTTGACGAATCCGACCATCCCGGCAGAATGATTATTGCCCGGTGTGTAGGATTTGCCGTCGGGAAACGAATCCCAGTACCCCGTTCCCCAGTCTTCGATGACATAGAGGCCGCCCGGTTTCAGGTGGTACTCGAAGAGGTGCCAGAAACTGACCCGCGTGAGTTCCCCGACGTGGGACGCGTCATCGATGATCACATCGAACCCGTCGGGTGCGCATTCCCGGCGGATGCGATCGAGGAGCTCCGTATCCTGCTGCAAGCCCTGGTAGAAGCGGATGCGGCCGGTCGGATCGTCGATGCTTACGGCGTTTGTATCCAATCCAACGATGCATCCATCGTTGAAGAAGTCCCTCCAGAGATACAGGGAGCCACCCCGGAAGACCCCCAGCTCGAGAAGGCAAACGGATTGATGGATGAACGGGAGGAAGTATCGCTCGTAATTGGCGAGATAGCGCGGAGACTTGTCCGTGTCGTATCCAGCGGCAGCGAGCACTTCGAGCGTCCGAGAATCATCCTTTTGCAGGCGGCCGCTGCCCGTCAGGAGACGCGTTCTGACCTGCTCAGCGTTGTACCGGGTCAACTTCGCAGGATCATGGATGAAATCATGGGTTTCGTCCAGGATGTGGTCATACTGGATATGCCAGGCCATGGACCGTTCTGTTTCGCAGAACCGGTTTTTTCTCTGGCGGAATACTTTCTGAAGCCCGTGCTGCTGGCTCCGGATCGGATAGTGGCGATGAATGAACCGGATGGGAAAAACGTTCCGGCCTTCGAAGAGGATATCATGACCGCCGCTGGTAACCAGATCGACCGGCACGTGCAGGTTTTTCCAGGCCTTCACCTGACGGGTATTGTAATCCTCGCCCGCTTCGTAATGGTGGAGAAACTCCCGGACGTCCTTGCCGGGCACAAACGAGTTGTCCACCGGCCGGAAGTTCAGCAGCTCGAAGTCGATGGCGTTGTACCCCAGGCGATCCACGATGTAAAACGCCTCCCGGAGGGTCAGGCCTGACCAGGGGGATTCGCGGAACTCATCGGCGTCGGCGTGGATGAACCAGTCGGCATCGAGTTGCGCCGCGAGTTCGGTCTTTCTCTTGAGGATATCCCTCCAGATGTATTGCGCCTTGTTTTCCTCGGAGAAATGCGAGTCGTCCGGGAATGTTTCGATGTGAAGCAGCCCCTTCCCGAGCCACTTCGACGCTTCGATCACGGTGTTGTCCGTGGAACGGTGATCGAGCAGGTAGACCGATACGCCCTGATGGATGAGATCGCCGATCACGTGGTAGATCACATCGCCTTCGTTGTAAGCAGAGATGATTGCCGTGACCTTGATTGTCCCCGGCGTCTTTGGGGACGATGCCTTGCAGCCTGTCGCAGAGCACGTCCGTGCGGCATCCCGAACATCCTCCTGTTTCAGTCTCGACAGCGTCTCGAGATTTTCTGCGGCGTTCCCGTTCGCCGGATCTACGTCCAGGACTTTTCTGTAAAACTGTTCTGCCTCGCCGTATTGCCGGTTTGATGCGGCAATGTTGCCCCGAATGAGCAATGTCTCGCTGTCTTGCGGCGCTATCTGCAACACGCGGTCGTACATGGCCAGTGCCTTCGCAATGTCCCCTTCCTCGACGAGCAGGAATCCGGCCAGTTGCTTCAGGTAGCAAATATTCTCCGGTTCCAGGCTGACCGCATTTTCATAGCATGCCCTCGCCTGCAGACGCTCATCCCTGTGTTCATGAAGCTGCCCCAAGCAGAAATGAGCAAGCGCGTCATTCGGC
>JALOPC010000065.1 GCA_025454095.1 Syntrophales bacterium
CGGGGTCATGGACGAGGACCGCTACATCACGGTGGCGGACCGCAAGAAGGACATGATCAAGACGGGGGGCGAGAACGTGCCCACCCGCGAAGTCGAGGAAGCCATCTACCTCGACCCCCGCGTCCAGGAGGTGGCCGTCGTAGGGCTTCCCGACCCGAAGTGGGTCGAGAAGGTGACGGCCGTCATCGTGGCCAAGGCGGGCCAGACGATCACCGAGGAGGAGATCTTCGCCCATTGCCGCAAGGAGCTGGCGGCGTTCAAGTGTCCGAAGAAGATCATCTTCGTGGCCGCCCTGCCCAAGACGCCCACGGGCAAGATCCTCAAGCGGGAACTGCGGCAGATGTACAAATAAAAAACAGGGTATAGGGTATAGGGTACAGGGTATGGGGTCCGAAGGTAAAAGAATTCTATAGATGAAATCTTCTTCCTTCCCGATACCCGAGTCCCGATACCCGATACCCCGCCTTATCTTCTGATACCCGAGACCCTAGACCTTGAATACAGGAGAGACACCATGAAAGACGTTGTCATCGTATCGGCCTGCCGGACGGCCATCGGCGTATTCGGCGGCACCCTGAAAGACTCCAACTGCGCCGCGCTCGCGAGCGTGGTGATGAAAGAGGCGGTCAAGCGGGCGGGCATCGACGCGGCCTCGATCAGCGACATCCGCTTCGGCAACTGCATGGAACCCGTCGACGCACTGAACGTGGCCCGCATCGGGGCGCTCCTGGCGGGGATCCCGGACACGGTGCCGGCGGTCACCATCAACCGGGTCTGCATCTCCGGGATGGAGGCGGCCGTCTCCGGCACGGCCATGATCCAGGCGGGGATGGCGGACATCATCCTGGCCGGCGGCACCGAGCACATGTCGGGCTGCTCCTACTCCGTCCCGAAGGCGCGCTGGGGCTGCCGGCTCCAGGACACGGTGTTCGTGGACGACATGATCCACCGGCTCCACGCCGGATCGTTCCTCGTGCCGGGGCCCGAGAACGGCCCCGTCAAGGACGGCCCCATCATCGATCGATACCGGGGCAAGCCGTACATCATGGGCATCACGGCGGAGCTGGTGGCCCAGATGTACAACATCAGCAGGCAGGAGATGGACGAAGTGGCCCTGCGCAGCCACAACAACGTGGAGCGGGCCACCCTGGAAGGGGACTTCAGGGAGGAGATCGTCCCCGTCGAGCTTCCCCAGAAGAAGGGCAAGCCCCCGCTGATCTTCGACAAGGACGAGCACTACCGCCCGAAGCTGACCATGGAGCAGCTGGGGGCCCTGCCCCCGGGGTTCTTCCCCAAGATCGGCAAGGTGACGGCGGGAAACGCCTCGGGGATCAACGACGGGGCGAGCGCCATGATCCTCATGTCCGCCGAGAAGGCGAAAGAGCTGGGGCTGAAGCCCCTCGCGAAGATCAAGGCCGTGGGGTACGGCGGCTGCCATCCCTCCGTGATGGGCCTGAGCCCCGCACCGGCGGTGCGGGATCTCATGAAACGCTCCGGTCTCAAGCTGGCCGACTTCGAGCTGATGGAGGTCAACGAGGCCTTCGCGGCGCAGTACCTCGGCGTGGAGAAGGAACTGGGCCTGAACCGCGAGATCACCAACGTGAACGGCTCCGGCATCGGGCTGGGGCACCCGGTGGGCTCGACGGGATGCCGCATCATGGTGACGCTGATCCACGCCATGAAGAAGCGCGGCAAGACGCTGGGCCTGGCGACGCTCTGCGGCGGGGGAGGCGTGGCCATCGCAACGGCCATCGAGATGATGTAGAAAGACACAAGGCCCCCCGCGGACAGATCCGCGGGGGGCCTTTCTGTTGATACGGAATCTCCCTTGTCCGGACGGGGTCACCGGTTGGTGCGCTTCGGATTGAGTCCGGCTCAGCCCTTCGGGCAGGCCCAGAATCCAACGCTGGTCCAGATCACCTTCATGGTGGGGTCCAGCTCGCGGGACGCTTCATCGATGTTGTTGAGGTTGCCGCAGACAATTTCCGGCATGGCCGACTTTTTCGTTTTGTTTTTCATTTCCTTTCCCTTCCTGTCTCTCTTTTTGCCGAAGACAGACCCCTGTGACCGCTTCCTTTGTACCACAGCGCCCCGCCGGGTGCCGTAGGACCGGTGCTGTTTTTTTCATCGGACGGCGTCCTATGCGCCGAACCGGTTTTTCGGGAAGAAGCGCCCTTGACTCCCCGGTCCTTCCGTACTACAGTTCCCGCGGGCGCAAAGGGGGACCATCCATGGGGGGCTTCTTCGACTTCGGCAAGACCCTGATCATCATCGGCCTCGTCATCGCCATCGTGGGCGTCCTGATCGTCATGGGCGGCAAGATCCCCTGGATCGGCCGCCTGCCCGGCGACTTCACCGTCAAGGGCGAGAAGTTCACCTTCTACTTCCCCCTGGCCACGAGCATCCTCATCAGCGTCGTCCTGTCGCTGCTGTTCTGGTTCATCGGCAGGAAATAGAAATCCCCCTTCATCCCCCTTTATCAAAGGGACAGAGGGGGATTTTCTTTACCCTATACCCGAGCCCCTATCCCCGAGACCCTTGCTTCTCAGCCCCACAGCACCAGTCCCGTCTCCTGCTTGCCGGCGAGATTGCGGTTCCAGGGCAGCACGCGCACGCCGTAGAGGTGGGGGCCGTTCTCCTTCACGATGTAGACCCCCGTAAAGGTGAGGATCCCCGAGGCGTCCTTGCCCATCAGCGTCAGCGGCACGCAGTCGGGCTCGCCGATGAACTCCTGGCCGTCGCGCCGCCCGATGACCAGCTCGGCAAGCACCTCTTCGGGCTCCAGCTTCCCCGGGTCGACCCGGACGCTCACGACGAAGGGGTTGCCCACGAAGACGCAGTCGCCCGTGATCCCCTCGACGCTCACCTCGAGCAGGCGCGTGGCGGAGAAGCGCATGGGAACTTTCCGCTTCCAGTCGGCCACATCCTTTGCCAGCCGGAACCCGTCCTTGACGAGATCCAACTCCCGCTCGGCCGCGGGGATGTACATCTTTGCGTAGTACTCCAGGAGCATCCGCTCCGTGTTGAACTGCGGGACCAGCGTCTCCATGGACCGCTTCGCCATGCGGATCCACTTCTGCGGGATCCCCGAGGGGTCACGGTCGTAGAAGAGCGGCGCCGCCGATTCCTCGAGCAGGGCAAAGAGCGCGTTGGCGTCGGCCTCGTCGGAGACGGGGATCTCCTCCACGAGGTCCCGCACGACGGGGCCGATCACCCAGCCGTTCGTGCCGTCGTAGCCCTCGGCCCACCAGCCGTCGGAGACGCTCAGGTTGATCGCGCCGTTGATGGCCACCTTCATGCCGCTCGTACCGCTCGCCTCCAGGGGCCGGCGGGGGTTGTTCAGCCACACGTCGACGCCCTGGACGAGATAGCGCGCCGACTCGATGCCGTAGTCCTCGATGAAAAAGACCTTCCCCCGGAAGCGTTCGTCGCGCGTCATCTCGATGACCTTCCGCACGAGGTCCTTCCCCATCTGGTCGTTGGGGTGCGCCTTGCCGGCGAAGACGATGTGCACGGGCCTCGACTCGCTGGCGAGGACCCGCTCGAGCCGCTCGAGATCGGAGAAGAGCAGGTCGGCCCGCTTGTAGGGCGCAAAGCGCCGTGCAAAGCCGATCCACAGCGCCGCAGGGTTCATCCTGCCCAGCACCTCCTCGCGCCAGGTCTTCGAGTACCCGTAGGCCACCCAGTGGCGCGAGATGTGCTCGCGCAGGTAATTGACCAGGTTCTGCTTGAGCTCGTAGCGCACCCGCCAGAACACGGAATCGGGAATGTTGTGGACCCGCTTCCAGCGCCTGGGGTCGCCGATGCTGCGGTCCCAGTCGAGCCCGAGGTACGTGTCCAGGACCTCCTTCATCCGCGGCGCCACCCAGGACATCATGTGGACGCCGTTGGTGACGTACTGGATCGGGATGTCGGAATCGTGGAAGCCCTTCCAGACGTCGCGCCACATGCGCCGCGCCACGGCCCCGTGGATCCGGCTCACGGCGTTGCTGCGGTGGGCGAACTTCAGGGCGAGGTTCGTCATGAAGAAGGGCCGGTCCTCGCCGATCTCCTTGCGTCCCAGGTTCGAGAGCTGCGGCCAGGTGATGCCCGTGCGCTTGACGAACCCCGAGAAGTAGTACTCCATGAGATCCTTGCTGAAGCGCTCGTTGCCCGCCTCGACGGGCGTGTGGGTCGTGAAGACGGTGCTGCCGCGGACGACTTCCTCGGCCTCGTCGAAGGAGAGCCCCTCCTCGGCCATGAGCTTGCTCACGCGCTCCAGGAGCAGGAAGGCCGAGTGGCCCTCGTTGATGTGCCAGACGCGGGCCTTGATGCCGAGCTTCTCCAGCAGCCGCACGCCCCCCATGCCGAGCAGGATCTCCTGCTCGATGCGGGTCCGCTGGTCGGCCGTGTAGAGCCGGTCCGTGATCTTGCGGTCCTGCGCGGTGTTGCGGGTCACGTCGGTGTCGAGCAGGTACAGAGAGATGCGTCCGACCTTCACCTCCCAGATGCAGGCGTGCAGCGTGCGCCCGGGAAGTTCGATGGCGATCTGCACCTCGTTGCCGCGGTCGTCCTGGACGATCTGGACGGGCATGTTGGAGAAGTCGCTCTCCACGTACTCGGCCTGCTGGATGCCGTCCTTGTCGATCGTCTGCCGGAAGTAGCCGCACTTGTAGAGCAGCCCCACGCCCACCATGGGGATGTTGAGATCGCTGGCCGTCTTGAGCGTGTCGCCCGAGAGCACGCCGAGGCCCCCGGAGTAAATGGGGAGGCTCTCGTGGATGCCGTACTCCGTGGAGAAGTAGGCCACCGGCGCAGACCACTTGATGTTGTTGAGGCTCGCGGCGGCCTTCGCCAGGCCCCGCTCCCCCATGTAGTCGTCGAATCGCTGCAGGACGCGGGCGTAGAGGTTCGTGTAGCTCTCGTTGTCGGCCGCCTCGGAGAGCCGCTCGGGGCTCACCGTCTCGAGCATGCGCACGGGGTTGTTGCCCATTTCCTCCCAGAGCTTCGGGTCGAGCAGCGAGAAGAGCTCCAGGGCCTCGCAGTTCCACACCCACCAGAGGTTGTAGGCCAGCTCCCGCAGCCGCACGATTTTCGACGGCAGGTTGACGACGGCCGTGAAGGTGCGGAAGTGCGGCTGGCTCGAACCCGAGCTGGAAAAGACGTGGCGCATCTCCCCGCGCGACTCGCCGAGCCGCGCGGCACGGGAGTGGACGCCGGCCAGCGCCCTCTCGAAGGCCCGCAGGTAATCGGGGAAAAAGGTCTCCCAGCCGGCCCGGACGGCGATCCGCCGGGCTTCGCGCCGCTCCTTCAGGATCTCCTCGTCGGTCAGGCCGACGTATTCATTGAGGATGCCGTACAGGCCCTCGACGATCGACGCCGTGTCGAGGCCCCGCCGCTTGAGGACGCGGATGGCCCGGTTCTCGCCGGCCGTGGCGAGCACCCAGGGGCCGAACCCCGCCTGGTCCACGGTGACGGCGGGCACGGCATAGGCGGCGCACTCGTGGGGGGAGTACCCCCAGGGTTCGTAGTACGAGGGGAACACCCCCAGGTCGCAGCCGGCGAGAAGATCGTAGTAGGCCATGTCGAACAGGCCGTCGTGACCGTCCAGGTAAGCGGGGTTGAAGATGACGCTGACGCGGTTCTGGGAGCTGTTCTTGAGGCCCAGGCGGCTGCAGGTCTCGAGAATCGGGTCCGAGGCCTCGTAGCTCAGCCGGTGCGTCGCGACGGGGACGGAGCCGCCCTCGGACTTGGCGGAACCGGACTGCAGGGACGGCACGAGGTCCATGTGGCCCCCCACGAGGCACAGCAGAGCCAGGACGCTGCGGTTGCCGGCCATCTCCTTGTCCAGCCGACCCAGGGTCTGCAGGAAGACGTCCACGCCCTTGTTGTGGAACTCGTAGCGCCCGGAGATCATCAGGATCGTCGTGTCGGCGGGCAGCGGCCTGCGCAAGAACTTCGCCGCGGCGGCCAGGATCCGCTCGCGGGACCTCAGCGCCGGGCCGCGCGATTCGGCCAGGTCCGGGATGCTCGCCACGTCGAGGCCGTTGGGCGTCACCACGTCGGGGGAGCGCCCCAGGAAGTTCTTGGCCTCCAGTCCCGTGATGTCGCTCACCGTCGTGAGGCAGTCGGCCTCGCGCGCGCAGGCGGCCTCCAGGGAGTACTGGGCGGCGCAGTTGTGGGCGCCCGCCTCGCGCTGGGGCGAAATGTGTTCCATCTCGGAGTAGATGTCCATGCCCGAAGCGGCCAGCGTCCGCCCCAGGACGGTGGAGTGCAGCGTGAGAACCGTCCCCGCCTCGGGAATCTCTTTCTTCACGGCCAGCAGGCCCGCCCCGCACACCCAGTCGTGAAACTGGGCGACGGCCCGGAGCCCCTTCGGCTTGACCTTGAGGTTGTGCAGCGTCTCGATGACCTCGCCGCAGGCATAGCCGAACATGACCCGCTCGACGTAGTCCCAGCCGCCGGAGATGGAATCGACGCCGTAATCCTCCCAGAGCTGGAACAGCAGCTGGTCCTTGTTGTACTTCTTCGTGAAGTTCACCAGGATGACCCTGGGCTCGCCCGGCACCTTCCAGCGGCCGAAACGGCAGGGGAGGTCCTTGATCGCCGTGTTCTCCCGGATGGAGAGCCAGAAGTCCTCCTCGGTCTCCTCGAACTCCGGGTTGTTCTTCAGGTCCGGCCCCAGCAGGACGTAACGGTCCCCGAAGGCCCGCTCCGTGGCGGGGATCTTGCTGCGGACGGTGGCATAGACCTCGCCGACCTGGTTGCAGGTCTCCCAGCTCACCTCGAACAGATAGTCTTTGCGATCTGCGTTCATGGACGAACCTCCGACTTCCCGTCGATCCTGCCGGAGAAGTCTTTCAAAATGTTCATAATGTGAATGTAGGCGTCGTAGGGGGAAGCAAAGGGATTGGGCGTGCGGTCCTGAACCCCTTCCGACAGGCCTTTCGTGCTCAGGTACCCCATGTAGTCCGACGCCTGCAGCTTGCGCCAGATGTCGAGGAGCCGCCGGCTGTTTGTCCGGCGGACCCGCTCCTCCAGCGCGTAGAGGGTGTTCGCGGCGTCGCGCTGCAGGGAATTTCCCAGCAGCGCTTCCCCCCCGCGCCCGGGGGGAAACGGGTGGATCGCCGGGCCCGGCCGGCAATGCGCCGCGGCTTCGGTGGGCGTGAGAAAGCGCCAGTGGCGCCGCTCGAGCAGGAGTGCGGGAACGGTCTCGAGGAAGCGAAGCACCGCCGCCCCTCCCGGCTCGCTCCCCGTGAATCCCACGCAGTCCGTCATCAGGCCGATGGTCTCGTCCCCATCATAGCCGCCGGCGAGCCGTTTCGCAAACGCTTCGGCGTCTTCGACCGCCATGCCGTCGGAGAGCGGGCCGTTCCGGGTGATAGCCGTCAGCCCCCCGCTGCCCAGGGGCCGACAGAGCGTTTCGGCGTTCCGGCCGGGCGTCCCGCCGGCATC
>JALOPC010000066.1:5000-11666 GCA_025454095.1 Syntrophales bacterium
CTCCTTGGAGAGGACCTGGCGCATCTCGGTCTTGCCGCTGGGGTCGCCGATCATGGCCGTCCCGCCTCCCACCAGGGCGATGGGCCGATGGCCGTTTCGCTGCATGTGGGCAAGCGACATGATGGGGACGAGGCTCCCGATGTGAAGGCTCGTGGCCGTCGGGTCGAAGCCGATGTAGCAGGTCACCCGCTCTTCGGCGAGAATCCGCCGGGCCTCGGCCTCGTCGGTCACCTGCTCGACGAAACCACGCTCACTCAAAACGTCGTATACGCTTTTCATCAGATACCTCATTCGGGCATAAGGCAAAAGGCTAAAGGCGAAAGGGGTTTCAACTTCCAGCCCTTCCCTTCGCCCTTAGCCTTTAACCCTTTGCCGTCATTCTTTCAAGCGCAGATTCACCCGCTTGATCGAGTGGGCCTTGCCGGTCTGCGGGTCAACGCTCACGACGGCCCCCTGGAGGCGCACGTCGCCCCGGGCAACCTCGAAGCGGCAGGGCATCCCCGTGAGGAACCGATCGATGATCATCTCCTTCTCGATCCCGATGACGGAGTTGTGGGGGCCCGTCATCCCCACGTCGGTCATGTAGGCCGTCCCTCCGGGGAGAATCGTCTCGTCGGCCGTCTGCACGTGGGTATGCGTACCCAGGACGGCGCTGACCTCCCCGTCCAGGTACCACCCGAGGGCCTGCTTTTCCGAGGTGGCCTCGGCATGGATATCCACGATGACGATGGGCGTCTGCTGCCGCAGTCCCGCCACGATGCCCTTGGCCGCGCGGAAGGGACAGTCGGCCGGGTGCATGAAGACCCGGCCCGCCAGGTTGACGACGGCAACGGGGATTCCCGCGGCCGTTTTCACCACGGCATGTCCGATCCCGGGGCAGCCTTCCGCGAAGTTGGCAGGCCGCAGGAGGTTCGGGTAGTCGTCGATGAAGCCGAGGACCTCTTTCTTGTCCCAGACGTGGTTGCCCGTGGTGAACAGGTGGATGCCGCACTCGAGCAGCTCGTCCACGGTGTCGCGCGTGATGCCGAACCCCGCGGCGGCGTTCTCGGCGTTGGCGATCACGAGATCGACGCCGTGCTCCTTGCAGAGGCCCGGCAGGAACTCCCGCACGACGCGACGGCCCGGCCGCCCCACAATGTCCCCGATGAAAAGTATCTGCATAGGGCCCGTCTTATCTCGCGAAATCCGTCACCCTCGTCTCCCGGATGACGGTGACCTTGATCTGACCCGGGTAGGTCAGCTCGGACTCGATCTTCTTGACGATGTCCTTGCAGAGAATGAGGGATTCGTCGTCGGAGATCCTCTCGTTCTGCACCAGGATCCGGATCTCCCGGCCCGCCTGGATGGCAAAGCACGACTCGACGCCGTTGAAGGACTTGGCGATGCTCTCGAGCTCCTGGAGCCGCTTCACGTAGGTTTCGAGCATCTCCCGGCGGGCGCCCGGGCGGGCCGCGGAGAGGGTGTCGGCCACCTGGACGAGGACGCCCAGCAGGTTGTTGTTGCGGCCGTCGTCGTGGTGGGTGGCGATGGCTTCGATGATCCGTTCGTGCTCGCCGAAGCGCTTGGCGTAGTCCGCCCCGAGCTCGGCGTGCGTGCCCTCGAGCTTGTGGTCCACGGCCTTGCCGATGTCGTGCAGCAGCCCCGCCCGCTTCGCCTCCCGCACGTCGAGACCCAGCTCCGAGGCGATGATCCCCGTCAGGAAAGCAACCTCCATGGAGTGCTGCAGCACGTTCTGGGAAAAGCTGGAACGGTACTTGAGCTTGCCGAGCAGCGTGATGATCTCGGGGTGGATATCGTGGGCGCCCACGTCGAACGAGGCCCGCTCCCCCGTCTCCTGGATGATCTTGTCCACCTCGCTCTGCACTTTCCTGACCACGTCCTCGATCCGCCCGGGGTGGATCCGGCCGTCGCTGATGAGGCGCTCGAGCGAGATCTTCGCCACTTCCCTGCGCACGGGATCGAAGGCGGACAGCACGACGGCCTCCGGCGTGTCGTCGATGATGAGATCGACGCCCGTGGCCGCCTCGATGGCGCGGATGTTGCGGCCCTCTCGACCGATGATCCGCCCCTTCATTTCGTCCGTCGGGAGATTGACGACCGACACGGTGCTTTCGGCCACGAAGTCCCCGGCGTAGCGCTGGATGGAGTAGGCGATGATCTCCTGGGCCTTCTTGTCGGCGGTGCGCTTGGCCTCTTCCTCTGCCTTGCGAATGAGGATGGCCGCCTCGCGCTTGGCCTCGGCCTCGAGGGACTGGATGAGCTGTGCCTTGGCCTCCTCGGCGGTGAACCCGGCGATCTTCTCGAGCTTCTCCTTCTGATCGTCGATGATGCGGTTGAGGCGCTCGTGCTTTTCGTGCAGGGAGTTCTCCTTCTGCTGAAGCCCCTTCTCGCGGTTCTCGATGTTGCTCTCCTTCTGCACGAGCATGTCGATGCGCTTTTCCTGGTTTTCCTCCTTGGATCGCAGGCGCCCCTCGAGCTTGTCGAGCTCGGTCTTGCGATCCCGGGCCTCGCGCTCGAAGTCGGCCTTTGTTCTGAGCAGGCTCTCCTTGGCCTGAAGAACCGCTTCCTTCTTGATGTTGTCGGCTTCTTTCTTGGCCTCCTCAACGATCCGGACGGCTAGATTTTCGGAAGACTGCAGTTCTTTCCGGGTGATCATCTTCCGCAGCAGATACCCGAAGGCGATACCGGCAATCAATGATGCAATGGCTATGATGACGGGTAAGAAATCCAATCTATGTCACCTCCTTATCCCTGATGGCATAGGAAGACCGATGCGTTCAATACGATCCTTCCGGTTCAGTGCCGTGGAATGAAGTGCGGACAGGAATCTTTACGAGGGGGGCAAACAGGCGCAATTTCGGAGGGTTATTCTTGTCGGACGAGGGCCAAAAGAATCCCCCGCCTATGCCGTGTTAACGAATAACCTTGAACCTTGTCAACAAGGTGGGTGCCCTGTGTGTGGAATCAGGCTTTCCTCTCGGGAACCTGCACACTTCCTACCAGGGAGGGCTCCCTGTCATTAGGTGTTAGCTCAAAGGATTTTGTTAATCACGCACATCGCAGGGGAATGTTCTTCCCGTTATCTTCCCGGTCGATGAGATGGATCAGTTCCTCGGACCGGGTTTCCAGCTGGTTGCAGATCGTCTCCTGTTCGCCCCGCAGCCGCATCAGTTCATCGGCCAGATTCAGGGCAACCAGCATGACGATGTTCAGAGTCGTCAAATTCCTTGAGGCGCGTTTGATGTCCTCCGCTTTGTTGTTGATATGCTCCACGATCTTCAAAACATGGTCATCACTGGCATCACTCAGCACGGAGACGTTATGACCCATGATTTTGAGATCAAACCTTTTTTTCAAACAACAACCCCGATGTCTGCTCTGATGCGTTTATATCCTCCAGCAAATCCAGTAGCGTGTCCACCTTCTGTTTTACGGAATCCCTTTCCTCGTTGAGTTTGGCGATCTTGCTGTTTGCCTCCCTGATTTCTCCGCTCTTTATTTCGACTAGCTCTTCTAACTCCTTTAATCGCTTCCTCAGTGCCTGATGTTCCTCGACGAGTCCCTTAATCCTCTGTTCGAGTTCCCTGAACTTGACGAGTTCCACGATGCCGTTCTACCTCTCCTCCGTGCCTCCCGGATTCATCCCGGGAAAAGCCTAGCTTTGATTGAAGCTTATGTTCAAATTTTCCAAAAAGTCAAGCTGCTTTTTCTCTTCGGCCGCCCCTGCGGCAAGCATGTCGAAGTAGGCCGAAATCTCCGCCAGGACGTTGTCCGTTCCCGTGATCGTCCCTGCCCCTTTCCGGAAGACCGCGCTTCCCCGAAGCCCCTTGGTGTACCAGAAAAGGTGCTTCCGGAAATTCTTCACCCCCGTCAGTTCTCCGTAGCGCCCGACGGACATCTCGAGATGCTCCGCGATGATGCGGCGCTTTTCTTCGAGATTCGCACGTTCGATGCCCTCTCCTGCCAGATGCCGGAGCGCGTTGCGGAAAATCCAGGGATTCCCCAGGGCCGCCCGTCCGATCATGATGCCGTCGCACCCCGTCTGCGCGAGCAGGGCCGAGGCGTCCTCGGGGGCCTCGACGTCCCCGTTTCCGATGACGGGAATCCTCAGGGCCGCCTTGACCTCGGCGATCACGGACCAGTCGGAGCGGCCGCCGAACCCCTGGGAGGCTGTCCTCGGGTGGACGGCGACGGCGTCGGCGCCTTCTTCCTCGGCGATCCGGGCGATCTCGAGGGCGTTTTTCTCCTTCGGCGACCAGCCCGACCGGATCTTGACGGTCAGGGGGATCCGGATAGAGCCCCGCGCTTCCCGAACGATGAGGCGGACCCGGCCGGGCTCCCTCATCAGGGCCGCTCCTGCGCCCCGGCGGATCACGGGCTTGACGGGGCAGCCCATGTTGATGTCCACGGCGTCGGCAAGCCCCCTCTCTTCGATGATCTGCGCCGCCGCGGCCAGCACGCCGGGATCGGAGCCGAAGACCTGTGCGATGAGGGGACGGTCGCCCGAGCCGCTGCGCAGGATGTCGAGGGTCTTCTTCTGACCCCGCACGATGCCGTCGGCGCTGACCATCTCCGAGTAGCACAGGCCGCAGCCGAAGCGCCGGACGATCGTCCGGAACGGCAGGTCCGAAATTCCCGCCAGGGGTGCCAGGATGAGATTGTTGGAAAGCGCAAGCGCGGCGATTTTCATCGTTTCGTTCCCGTCCGGATTCGCCCCTAACTTAGGGGTCAAGGGCCGCCATTGCAAGGAAAAAACTTCAATTCCGGCATTGTCCGTGCTATAAACAGGCCGGTTTTTGCGTCGCTCCCGGAATGGATTTTCACAAGTGAAACCAACCCTTTCCGGGAAGCCGGTGGAGGTTGTACCCTATGGCAGAGACGGAAAGAAAGCTCTTCGGCACCGACGGGATACGAGGCGTGGCCAACCGGCACCCCATGACCCCGGCGCTCATGCTCCGGGCGGGCATGGCCGTTGCGGAACTGTACCGCAACTCCAGACGCAGGCACCGCATCCTCATCGGCAGGGACACGCGCCTCTCGGGCCCGATGATCGAAGACGCCCTCGTGGCGGGGATCTGCTCCATGGGCGTCGACGCCCTGACCGTGGGGGTGCTGCCCACGCCGGCCGTTGCCTTTCTCACCCAGGACATGAAGGCCGACGCCGCCATCATGATCTCCGCCTCCCACAACCCCTTCGAAGACAACGGGATCAAAATCTTCCAGGGCAACGGCCTGAAGCTCCCCGACGCGGCAGAGGCACGGATCGAGGCCCTCATGGCTTCCGGCAGCCTCGGCGAACCGGCGCCGTCGGGCGCTTCGCTCGGCAGGGCAAAAGAGATTGCCGGGGCCGAGGGGCGATACGCCGTGTTCCTGAAAAACGCCTTCCCGAAGACCCTGTCGCTGGAGGGGCTTCGGGTGGTCGTCGATTGCGCTCACGGCGCCGGATACCGGCTCGCACCTCTCGTCCTCGAGGAGCTGGGCGCCGAGGTGATCCCCATGGCAAACAACCCCGACGGGAAGAACATCAACCTGAAGTGCGGGGCCACCCACCCCGAGGCGGTTGCCGCCGCGGTGCGCAGGCACAGGGCCCACGCGGGGATCGCCCTGGACGGCGACGCCGACCGGGTGATCTGCGCCGACGAGAAGGGCAACGTGGTCGACGGGGATCACCTGATGGCGATCTGCGCGATCGACATGAAGGCGCGCAGGCAGCTCAAGAAGAATACCGTCGTGGCCACCGTGATGAGCAACATGGGTTTCGAGATCGCCATGAAACGGGCCGGCATCAAGCTCCTCCGGACACAGGTGGGGGACCGCTACATTCTCGAACAGATGCTGAAGACGGGGTACAACCTGGGCGGCGAGCAGTCCGGGCATCTCATCTTCCTCGACCACACGACGACGGGCGACGGGATTCTTTCGGCTATCCAGGTTCTCGCCGTGATGAAGAGGAAAGGGAAAGCCCTGTCGGAACTGGCGTCGGTGATGGCGACGCTGCCGCAGATACTCGTCAACGTGACCGTGGAGAAAAGGGTGGGGCTTGATTCCGTGCCTGCCATCCGCAAGGCGATTGCCGGCGCCGAGAAAACGCTTGCCGGCAAGGGGCGAGTGCTGGTGCGCTTCTCGGGGACCCAGGCCCTCTGCCGCGTCATGATCGAGGGCCCCTCGCAGAAGGAGATCACGGCCATGGCCAACGAACTGGCCGAGGTGATCCGGAAGAACATGAAATAGAAGGGGCTCGGGGTTCGGGCAATAGGACAAAGACGGCGGGAGGCTTCCCGCCGTTTCGGCTTTCAAGGCCCGCGCCGCAGGCCTCCATTCTCATCAGCGGCTGTCCTTCAACTTCTCCGTCAACCGCTCCTGCACGATCTGTGTGGCCCGGGCGAGATCGTCAGGCGAGTTGATGCCCATGACCTCGCCGGGGTCGGGCGCGATGACGGTGGCCGTGCGCACCCCCTTGCGGCGGGCGATGGCAAAGATGTCCGTGAAGTAGTACTCCCTCTGGGCGTTGTCGTTGCCGATCCCGCTCACGGCCTCGAAGAGGAACGGGTTCTCGGCGCAGTAGATCCCGGTGTTGATCTCGCGGATCTTCCTCTGCTCCTCCGTGGCGTCGCGGTGCTCCACGATCCCCAGCACGTTTCCCCCGGCGTCCTTGACGATCCGGCC
>JALOPC010000353.1 GCA_025454095.1 Syntrophales bacterium
TTCACGAAGCCGGCGTCGGCCATCTTCACGCGGATCTTCGAGGCCAGGTCCTCCCAGAATCGCGAGGAGGATACGATGACGTCGGGGCCGATCTCCCGGAAGTCCATCTCGATCGTCTCGGCCGTCTCGGGGAAGTTCATCGTGAGGCCGCCCGTGAGCGTGATGCCCACGCCCCAGATCTGGTCGACGATCCAGGCCGGCGGCGTGATGGAGAGCCAGTTCGATCCGATGCCGATGGGAGTCGCCTCGAGCCACTTGCGCGCCATGGAGGTGTAGTTCCGGTGCGAGAGCATGGCCAGCTTCGGCAGCCCCGTCGTCCCCGAGGTCTGGATCATGACGGCCACGTCCTCGGGCCGACCGCGCCAGAGCTCCGACGGGAAGAGCTGGGGCTTCTCCCGTTCGAGCTCATCGCCCCGCTCCAGCAGCTCCCGGAAGCTCACGAGCCACGGATTGTCCCGGTAGTTCCGCATCCCCGTGGGGTCCACGTAGACGACGGTCTTGACGAACCCGAGCCTCGAGCGGGTCTCGAGGAGCTTGTCGACCTGCTCCTGGTCCTGCACGACCACCACCGCCGGCTGGAACCGCTTGAGCGCCTCGGCCAGCTCGTCGGCGATCGACGAGGTGAAGAGGTTCACCGTGACGCAGCCCACGGCCTGGGCCCCCAGCTCGCTGTAGAGCCACTCGGGGTGGTTGTTCATCACGATGGCCACGTTGTCCCTGCGCCGCACGCCCAGCCCGAGAAGCCCCAGCGCCGTACGCCGCACGTAGCCGAAGTACTCTTCCCAGTTCACCGTCTGCCAGATGCCGTAGGCCTTTTCCCGGATCGCGACGTTCCCCGCGCCCAGGCGTTTCGCCTGCTCGCCGAGAATCTGCGGAAGCGTGTACTTGCCGTACGCGTCGAGCACGGCCGCATCGAGGTCCCCGAGGTAGGCCCGTACGACTTCGGGGTTGCCCTGGATCTCGTCCGGGGTCCCCTCGGCGAGCTTCTCGCCGAAGTTGAGGACCATGATCCGCTTCGAGATGCTCATGACGATCGACATGTCGTGCTCCACGAGGATCATGGTCTGCCCCCACGATTCCGAAAGCTCCAGGAGGAACCGGACCATGTCCTCCTTTTCCTCCAGGTTCATCCCGGCGAAGGGCTCGTCCAGGACGAGCAGCTTCGGCTCGAGGGCGAGCGCCCGTCCCAGCTCCACGCGCTTGCGCATCCCGTAGGGCAGCGACCCCACGAGCTTCTTGCGGATCGCCTGGATCTCGAGGAAATCGATGATCTCCTCGATGAGGCGCCTCTGCCGGATTTCCTCGTCTCTCGCCTTTGCGGAGAAGAGGGAGGCCGCAATCAGGCCGTAGCGGCAGTGCAGGTGGCGGGCCAGCAGGAGGTTGGCCAGCACCGTCATCCCCGGGAACAGCTCGATGTTCTGAAAGGTCCTGCCGATCCCGTGCTGGATGTGCCGGTGCGTGTGGAGGGTCGAGATGTCCTTGCCGTTGAAGAGGATCCGGCCTTCCTGCGCCTTGTAGTAGCCCGTGATGCAGTTCAGCAGGCTCGTCTTGCCGGCGCCGTTGGGGCCGATGACGGATACGAGTTCGCCCGTGGAGACCTTCAGGTCCACGTTGCTGACCGCCGTGATGCCCCCGAACCGCAGCGTCAGGCGCTCGACGACGAGTTCCGCCTGCCGCTCCTGCGGCGGTCTCGTGGCGAATATGGAGGGTTCCCCCCGGTAGGCCTTCATGTCCCCTCCCCTACTTGAGGTGCCGGATCTTCTCTCTGCCGGGCGTGTAGAAGTCCGTGAGCGGCTTGAACGAGCCGTCTTCCCGGACCTGGACGATCCGCCCCCGGAAGGACGCCTCGTGGCTCGTCTTCGTGTACGTCACGGGAGGGACAATGCCGCCGAAGTCCTCGTTCGAGAAAGACTCCATGGCCTTGTTGATCGTCTCGCGATCCACCTTCCCGTGCTTCTGGTGGGCCCGCAGGGCGGCGCGCTCCACGATCATGCCCACGACGACGCCTTCCCAGTAGGCGGCATCGAAGCGGGTGACGGTCTTGTAGCGCTTCCAGAGTTCCTTGAGGGTGTCGATGCCGGCTCCCTTGTCGCCCGGCAGGCCGCCGGGGAACTGCATCTTCAGCCGGTCGCGGATGAGCCCTTTGCCCAGCTTGAAGAAGTCGGGGTCCGTCGAGGTCCAGGTGCCGAAGAACTGCGGGCTGTACTGGATGCGGTCGGCGCTCCTGAAGGTCGTCACGATGGTGGCCGGCAGCATCTGCATGAAGACATACTCGGCGCCGTTCTTCTTGAGACGGAGCAATTCCGTCGTCAGGTCGACGGTCTTCGGCGGGAACTCCTCGATGGAGACGAGGTTGATGTTGTTCGCCCTGGCGTACTCCTGGCTCGGCTTGTGGATGGAGCGGCCGTAGGCGTTGTTGTAGGTCAGGAGGCCGACCTTCGGAGGTTCCTTGCCCTTGTGGATGGACTTGATGTACTCGAGAACGGCGGCGCAGTCGAGACGGTAGCTTCCGAAGGGAAGGTACATGTAGTCGACGGGTTTCTCCAGCAGCTCCCAGCTCGTGGAGTAGTTGATCGTGGGGATCTTGTAGCCCTGGACGAGCGGCTTGGCCGCGAGCCCCTCACCCGCCCCCCAGGTAAGAATCATGTCGACCTTGTCCTGGATGGCAAACTTCTTGACCGCCGCCACGGCCTCGGGTACCTTGTAGCCCGTATCGACGAGGATCAGGTCGACGGTGCGCCCCCCCACGCCTCCCTTGACCTCATTGACATAGCGGAGGTAGTCCTGCGTGCCCTTCGCGTGGTACTGGCCCCAGGTGGATGCCGGGCCGGTGAGGTTGATGGCCGCGCCCACCTTGATCGGTGCCGCAGCCCAGGCCGAAAGGGGCAGCGCGCTCATCGTCGCCGCCAGCAACCCTGCCATGACTTTCGAGATCGTTCCCTTCATCGTGCTTTCCTCCCCTGAAAATAAAAAAAGGCCGTGATGGTCACGGCCCGGTTCACAAAAAAGGCCGTGGGCAGCTTTGGTCTGCCCACGGCCCGGTTGATCAGTTGCAGTCAGGCGCTATGGGCAGACCTCCCTAAAGAAGCCGAAAAAGCTAAAAAAAGCGAAAAA
>JALOPC010000067.1 GCA_025454095.1 Syntrophales bacterium
AATTCCAGAAGGTGTTCTCCTCGGTCCGCGAGGACGGCGCCTACGTCGAGGCCGGCGAGAACGACAACCTCATCGTCCAGAAGCTCGGGGCGAACCCCAGCGCGCTGGGCGTCTTCGGATTCAGCTTCCTCGACCAGAACAACGACAAGATTCAGGGCTCCTATGTGGACGGAAACCCGCCGAGCTTCGAGAACATCGCCAACGGCAAATACCCGCTGTCCCGGCCGCTGTTCTTCTACGTCAAGAAGGCGCACGTGGGGGTGATTCCCGGCATCAAGGAGTATCTGGCCGAATTCACAAGCGAAAAGGCCTGTGGCAAGGACGGCTACCTCAGCGAAAAAGGCCTGATTCCGCTGCCGGACGCCGAGCGCAAGCAGGTGGCCGAGAACGTCAAGGCGTTAAAGACGGTGACCGAGGTGAAGTAGTCGTTTTGTTTGCGAATGCGGGCAGGTCGCCGTTAAAATCGGCCTGCCCGCATCCGCGGCCAGGCTTTACTTACCATTACACTCCTAGTAGCTTCTGGGCGGCGAGATATGCTCACACTGACACGCATGGACGGACCGGCTATGGCGGACACGATGGCGGAAATCCATTCAACAGCGAAAGGCGGCGGGGATCCGGGCAGGCCTCGGGTCAGCCGCGAAAAGCGCGAGACGGTCGGCACCATCACGGTCGACAACCCGCGCATGGTCTGCCGCAACGTCAACGTCTACTACGACGGGGACAAGCAAGCGATCAAGAACGTCTCGGTCGATATCGGCCGCAACGAGGTGCTGGCCATGATCGGGCCGTCGGGCTGCGGCAAATCCACCTTCATCCGCTGTCTCAACCGCATGAACGATACCATCGAAGGCTGCCGGGTGACCGGCGACATCATTTTGGACGGCGTCAACATCCATGACAAAGGCGTCGATGTCGTGCCCCTGCGCGCGCAGGTCGGCATGGTGTTTCAGAAGCCCAACCCCTTCCCGAAATCGATCTACGATAACATCGCCTACGGCCCGCGCATCCACGGGTTCTGCCGCAACCGGTCGGAGCTGGACGAGATCGTCGAGACCTCACTCAAGAAGGCCGGCCTATGGGAGGAGGTCAAGGACCGGATGGATCAGCCCGGGACCGGGCTGTCCGGCGGCCAGCAGCAGCGGCTTTGCATCGCCCGCACCATTGCGGTGAACCCCGAGGTCATCCTCATGGACGAGCCCTGCTCGGCCCTGGACCCGATCGCCACCTCGGTCATCGAGGACCTCATTTTCGAGCTGCGCAGCCAATACTCCATCTGCATCGTGACCCACTCCATGCAGCAGGCCGCCCGGGTTTCCCAGCGCACCGCCTATTTCCACCTAGGCGACCTGATCGAAGTGGGCCCCACCGAACGCATTTTCACCAACCCGCGCCACGAACTGACACAGGACTACATCACCGGACGGTTCGGCTGATTCGAAGAAAACGCCCCATTCGAGTCGCAGCGGCGGTACTGCAAAACGCCAGAATAACGCCGCGTCCAGGAAACGGATCGAAAACGGAGCTTATTTATAGGGTTAGGTCCGTTGACAACGAGGGCTGCCATAGAAATATGGCGGCTTTCTTCGTTAGGATGACCGAATTGGGCTTTGGCAATAGGCAAAAAAAAGTAGAAAATAAGTGTAAAAGGTGTTAAGTTTATTCTGTATTTCTCTTTCAGTCGGATTATGAACGGGACATGGTGCACTGAGAGAAGGAGGTGGTCGTTATATATCGCAAGAGACTGTCGAGGCAGATCCTGGGGCTTTCCATGGTCATCTTTCGCGGGCCAATGTTGGCCGTTATGGCGCTGTGCCGAATTTTCAAGTTCAACTGCATTTTTACGGTCTATCCAGGGTCTCGGAAGGATATTGAAGGCTACTTTCCGCCCGGATTCAGATGGATCACGCATTTCGTATCGGGCAAGCCTTTCATAGCCGGCGTCATCACCACCGGAAATGGACTCGGGCGAGGGCTCATCCTCGCCGTGCCGAACACGGTCGACCAGTTCAGGTCCGACAAGAAACTGGTCGGGAATATCATGTCGCGACTCAAGCGCACCAAAAAGATAATCGGTGCCAAGACGATTGCTATCGCAGGCCAGGGACCGCGGTTCTTCAAGTCCCATTTCCCCTATGAGCAGCCTTTTGTGTACGGGTTGAAAGGCCGGGTATTCTCGGTGGTGGAGACGGTCGAAAGGGTGGTGGAGAAGCACGGCCAGACTAAAGCCGACGTGACCGTGGCCATACTGGGCGTGGGGGAAATCGGCCAGGCCATCATCGCCAATCTTCAGGAAAAAGGATTCCGAGCCGCCGGAATCGACCTCAGAGTCGTCGAGGGACGCGCAGAGATCGCTACCCAACAAGGGTTGGAATCTCTCAAGAGCGCCGATCTCATCGTTGTCCAGACCCCCCGCGGCGACGACGTGGTGCCTTACTACGAGAATCTCAAAAAGACCGCAATCCTGATTGACGACGCCCATCCCCGGATCACGTTCAAGCCTGGTGAGGTCAAATTCTACAAAGTCGCCGTCGGGCGCAGCGGCGTGGAGTTCAAGCCCCCTCTGCCGGGCTATGAGAAATACTGGATCCCGGGTTGCGTCCATGAATCCCTGGTAGTTGCGGAATCGGGTAATGCCGACATGTCCCAGGAGGAGTTCCACACGCGATCGAAGGAGCTGGGCTTCTTCGCGCACCTGATCGACGACCGCTAAGGATAAGTCCGGGGTCCAAAAAGCTTTCCCCCCGCCTTGACCCCCGTCTGCCGTTACTTTTCTAAGGAAGCGGATGTGCGTTGCCGTTGGCAATGCCCAAGCGGTCGATGGTCGTCATGATCTTCAGCCCGTCGAAGTCCACGTAGAATCCGGCGCCGCGTGCAGGGATGCGCATCCTTTCCTCGTCGCTATCATCGGTTGCCGTAGCGTTGCAGATTCCGACACTCGCAAAGTAGCTCGTCGCGTCATTCCGTTCGGCATGTTGCAGGTTGTGGTGGATCTCCCTATCGGTCAGCTTGCCTTTATTAGGGTAGATATCGGTGCGCACGACGACAAAGCACAGCCGCCCTTTTTTTCTGGCGACGATCTGGGGGGTAACGGCAAGCGATGGGTTGGATCCGATAATTTCGTACCCGCCTTCCGCCATTGCCTCGCAGACGATCTGAACTCCGAAATCATGAATCTCTTCCCTGGTCATCTGGTCCTTTTCTTCCACGAATCGTTCTCCCGCGGTATCGTTGGACTTTCCGAGCCTATGCCGCCGTTTCGAGCTCCTTGCGCACGGCAAACGCGATTTTTTCAAGCGTGTACGGTTTCTTCAGATATTGCCCGGCCCCGAGTTTCTGGGCCTCCTTGACCCGGTCCGTTTCGGCAAACCCGCTAACGATGATCGCCCTTTGTTCCGGGCGGTGCTCCCTGATTCTCCGGAAGGTTTCCAGGCCGTCGATGCCCGGCTCCATGATCATGTCCAGGATGACGAGATTGACGGGCGTTTTCTTCAAATATTCAACCGCTTCTTCCCCGCTTCCGAGAGCCTCGGTCGCGTAGCCCAGTTTATTCAGCATGGCCGAGGCCAGTTCGCGCTGCTCCGCCACGTCGTCGACGATCGCAATGACCTCTCCCTTGGATTGGAACTGCTCGATGAGGATCTTGCGGTCCTCCTGCTTGACCGCCGCCCGGTTGGCAGGGAAGTAGAGGGTGAAGGCCGTTCCCCGGCCTTCCACGCTCTCGATGTCGATGTAGCCCTTGTGGTCCTTCACCGTTCCCCACACGACCGCCATGCCGAGCCCCGTCCCGCTGCGCCCCATGGTCTTCTTCGTATAGAAGGGTTCGAAAATCTTCTTGATGTCCTTCTGCGGAATCCCGATTCCCGTGTCCCTGACCTTGACGACGATGTACTCGCCCTCGGAGACCTGGTCATAACCGCGGATGGCTTTGTCGACATACTCGTTCGAGGTCTCGATGCGGATGGTGCCCCCGCAGGGCATGGCCTCGGCGGCATTGGAAACCAGATTCATCACGACCTTGGCGAGGTGCACGGATGAGCCTTGGATGGGCAACAGGTCTGCAGCCAGATCGCTATGAATCTGGATTTCGGGATGGAACAGGTAAAGCTTCTGGAACTCCGGGCTATTCAGGTAGTCCGCCAAGATCCGGTTCAGGCAGACGGGCTCCATGACGGGCACGCCGCGGCGCGCGAGGGTGAGCAGGTCCTGGACGATGGCGGCGGCCTTTTCCCCGGAGTTCTTGATCGTCAGAATATCTTTTCGGAGAGGGCTTTCTTCCGGAAGTTCCATGAGCAGGAGGTCGGGATAGCCGACGATACCGCCCAGGATGTTGTTGAGGTCGTGGGCGACGCCGCCGGCCAAGGTCCCGATGGCTTCCATTTTCTCCAGGCGGGCGAGCCGCTCCTCGAGGGCTTTCTTTTCCAGGTCGCCGCGCTTTTTTTCCGTGATGTCCTGAAGGGTTGCGAGAATGGCCTCCCGGCCGGTGAGGGTGATCCGGCTCGCGCAGAGTTCGATGTCAATAATGTCCCCGTCCCTGCGGATATCCCGGATCTGGTAGGAACGGTGGTCATGGTGCGGCCACGTCTTGCGGCGCTCGCTGAGTATGGGGCGATCCTCGGGGTGGATGAATTCCACCACATTTCGCCCCAGGATGCTCCCCTTGTCGCTGTACCCGTGCAGGGCGAGCCAGGCAGGGTTGACATCGATCATCCGGCCGTCCCGGGAGACGCTCATCGGCTGCACGGAACCCTCGAAAAGCGTCCGGTATTTCCTTTCCGACTCCATGAGGGCATTTTCGGCAAGCTTGCGGTCTGTGATATCGCGCAGGATCGTCAAGACCGCTGCCGGGCGCCCGCCGGCGGCCCGCAGGGCCACGCTGGAGACGCAGTGGAAGAAAGCCTGCTGCCCCTGCCGGGTGGTGAGCGTCGTGTCGCTGCTGTGAATTTCCGCGTCCTGTAGCGTTCGGAGCGCATAGCAGGGATAGGGTTCGCAGGGTCGTTCCTGGCCGCACAAGGCCTCGTGGCATTTCCTGCCTGCGCAGCCCGCGCCGAAGGCTTCCTTCGCCTTGTCGTTGCACCAGACGATGGTCAAGTCCCGGTCGATCATGATCATGCTGTCGCCGACCGACCGTAATATGGCATTGAGTTTGCCCTCGCTGGCCCGCAGGGCTTCCTCGGACAGCTTGCGCTCCTCCATCTCGGCGGCCAGCTGGATGTTCGCCCGGTAGAGCTGCGCCGTGCGCTCTTCCACGCGCTCCTCGAGTTCCTCGCCGGCCTTTTTAAGCTTCTCCTCGGTTTCCTTCAGGGCGGAAACGGTGCTCTCGAGTTCGGCGTTGACGTTCTCGAGAGTAGCGGTCGCCTTCTCCCGGGTCCTCTCAAAGAAGTAGGCGAAGGCGGTTATGACGAGAAAGGAGGGCATGAAGCGCAGCTTGAAGTCCCAGGAGTAGGTCGTGAGAGGGGCCGGGGGATTCTCCCATATGAAGAAAGCGATGGCAGGGCCGAGAAATACGAGAGTCGCGACGAGGCCGGGCCGGGAGCCGAGGATGAACGAGGCGATCAGGGGATAAGTGAAGCACCAGACGTGAGCTGTATTGTTCACCCCGCCGGTGAAGAGCAGGTAGTAATATAGCACCCCCACGACGCTGACGGCGCCATAGAATGTGGTCTTGTAGTCATTGGTTCTGCGCAGGTGGATGATTAGAAACGCCAGGGCGACGCTCGCAGAGTAATCCAATGTGGCGAGCCAGGGGTTTTTCTGAAAGAAGGCGAGCGTTCCCAGCAGGATGAGATTGAGGATTCCGATCAGGGCGAAGGCGTTGAATACGATGCTCTTGCTAGCCAGATCACGCCCCTCGTCGCCGCCCATTCCACCGCTGATCAGGTCGAAAGAGATCCCCTTTATGCCCTGGACACTCACGGTCATGACATCGTTCCAATCGCGCTGGAATGGAGATGCATTGGATTTCAGAAAATTTTTGCATAATGCAGCAAAGACCATGCCATATCCTTCTCCCATCAAAGAAGAGAACAGGCAATAACACTATGATATTTTGAGTATTTATGCGATTATCGAGCGGTCAACAGCGGGATATGGAAGAGATCCTTCGACAGCTTCTTGACGCAGCGGCGCAAGGAAGAACAAAAAATGAACCCTTGGATCAGGGCTGCTGCGGATCCCGAGGAAGGTGGATGGTGAAGAGACTGCCTTCGCCCAATCGGCTTTCGACGGTGACGTGGCCGCCGTGGGCCTGGGCGATGTGCTTGACGATGGCCAGCCCCAGTCCCGTGCCGCCCAGCGACCGGCTGCGCGCCTTGTCCACGCGGTAGAAGCGTTCGAAGAGCCGCGTCAGATGCTTTTTTTCGATGCCGATCCCGTGGTCCTGCACCTGGATCTGGATTTCGCGGTCGACGGTCCGGGCGCGGATCTGAACGGATTTCTCACGATCGCTATACTTGAGGGCGTTGTCGAGGAGATTGACCACGGCCTGCTCGATGAGGACCGGGTCGACCATGGCGGTCAGCTGATCGTCCCCGCCGAGTTCGATCCCGATGCGCTTCTCTTCGGCCTGCGGCCGGCAGATCTGCACGGCATTCTGGAAAATGTCGCGCAGCCGCGTTCGTTCGCGCTTGATGTCGCCGCGCTCGCCTTCATTTTCGATGCGCGAGAGCATCAGCAGGTCTTCGATGATGGCGTTCAGCCGGTCGACGTGCCTGGAGATGATGCCGAGGAAGCGTTCGGCCTCTTCCGGAGTTTCGACGACGTTCTGATGCAGGGTTTCCACGAAGCCCTTGATCGCGGTCAGGGGGGTCTTGATTTCATGGGACACGTTGGCGACGAAGTCCCGGCGCACATCCTCCAGGCGGCGCAGCCGGGTGACATCGCTGAACACGATGAGCATGCCGAGCGGCTCCGGCCCCACGTCCAGCAAGGGTGCACTCTTCACATTCAGGGTGCATTCGCCGTTGCGGTAGACCGTGACGTCCTCCTCCAGCGGCGTCCGGCTCTGAAAAGAGCGGCTGATGAACTTCTGCAGGGCGATGTTGCGGATGGCCTCCGGGATGCTGCGGCCGCGGACCTTTTCGGGATCGATGTCGAACCATCGGGCCGCAGCCATGTTGATGCTGATGATGCGTTCGTCGCGGCTGACGGCAATGACGCCCTCGAGCATGCTGGAGAGCACGGCTTCCAGCTGGTTGCGCTGGCTGACGACCGTCTGCAGCCGATTTTCCAGCTGGGCGGCCATGCGGTTCAGGGACTCGGCCAGGCCGGCCAGCTCCTCGGAATCGGGTATCGGCAGGCGGTGCCCCAGCTCGCCCTGGGCC
>JALOPC010000068.1 GCA_025454095.1 Syntrophales bacterium
GACGGCATCATCCTGAAAGTGAGCCTCATCGACGCCGAGTTCCCCGACTACAAGCGTGTCGTCCCGAAGGACAAGGGCACCCTGGTGGAACTCGACCGCGCGGCCGTTCTCCACGCGCTTCGCCGGATGAGCGTCATGGCCAGCGAACGCTACAGCGGCGTGCGGATCAAGCTGATGACCGACAAGATGGTTTTCAACTCCATCAACCCCGACGTGGGCGAGGCCAGCGAGGAAGTGGAGATCCAATATCAGGAAGGGGACGTGGAAGTGGGCTTCAACGTCCGCTACCTCATGGAGGCCATCGAGGCCGTCGACGAGGAAAAATTCACCCTGGAAATCCGCAGCGGCCTCAGACCCGCCATGGTCAAGCCGGCGCAGGACAGCGGGTACATGTGCATCGTCATGCCCCTGAAAATATAATGGGTTTGCGGCCGGTCAGATGCCCCATCGACGGCCCCGTTGTCGTCCGTACGCTTCGAGTTTGCGAAGATCGTAACATCGGAAGCGAAGATCGTAACATCGGAAGCGAGGAAAAGCGGATCAAAGAAGGGGATTCTCCATACGAAGATTCGGTAAGAGGAGCGAAAACAGTCCAACATGTCTGAAACCTACAGCGCTGACAGCATCAAGGTATTGAACGGTCTCGAGGCGGTCCGCAAGCGGCCCGCCATGTACATCGGAAGCACCAGCAAGGACGGCCTCCACCACCTGGTCTATGAGGTCGTCGACAACAGCGTCGACGAGGCCAGCGCCGGCTTCTGCGACGCCATCGTCGTCAAGATCCGCGTCGACAACAGCATCCAGGTCGATGACAACGGGCGCGGGATCCCCGTGGACATGCACAAGACGGAAGGGGTCTCGGCTGCCGAGGTCGTCTTGACGAAACTGCACGCCGGCGGCAAGTTCGACCGCGAGAGCTACAAGATCTCCGGCGGTCTGCACGGCGTGGGCGTCTCCGTGGTCAACGCCCTTTCGAGCCACCTCGAGCTCGAGGTGCGCCGCGAGGGGAAGGTCTACCGGCAGTCCTACGAGCGGGGCGCGCCGACGGCACCGCTCAGGGAAGTGGGGAAAACGCGGGGGAAGGGCACGACGGTCACCTTCCTGCCGGACCCCGACATCTTCGAGGAAACGGAGTTCAGCTTCGATGTGCTCTCGAACCGCATGCGGGAACTTGCCTTTCTGAACAAGGGGATCCGCATCACCCTCATCGACGAGAGAAACGACGAGAAGGCCGAGTTCTACTACCAGGGCGGCATCGTCTCCTTCGTGGAGTTCATCAACAAGAACAAGGGCGTCCTCCACAAAAAGCCCATCTACATCGAGGGCGAGAAGGAAGACTGCATCGCCGAGGTGGCCATCCAGTACAACGACACCTACGGCGAGAACGTCTTTTCCTACGCCAACAGCATCAACACGACCGAGGGCGGCACCCACATGAGCGGGTTCCGGTCGTCGCTGACGCGCGCGATCAACAACTACGCCATGCAGAACGGCTTCCTGAAGAACGGCAAGGACTCGATCAAGGGCGAGGACGTGCGCGAGGGGCTTGCCGCCGTCATCAGTGTGAAGATCCGCGAGCCCCAGTTCGAGGGCCAGACCAAGACCAAGCTCGGCAACAGCGAGGTGAAGGGCCTCGTCGAGGGCATCGTCTACGACAAGCTCACCACGTATTTCGAGGAGCACCCGCCCGTGGCGCGGGCGATCATCGGCAAGGCCCTCGACGCCTCCCGGGCCCGCGAGGCGGCCCGGCGCGCCAAGGAGCTAACGCGGCGCAAGAGCGCCCTCGAAGTCTCGACCCTGCCCGGAAAGCTGGCCGACTGCCAGGAGAAGGACCCCGCACAGAGCGAGCTCTACCTTGTCGAGGGCGATTCCGCAGGCGGCTCGGCCAAGCAGGGCCGCGACCGGCGCAACCAGGCCATCCTGCCGTTGCGCGGCAAGGTCCTCAACGTCGAGAAGGCCCGCTTCGACAAGATCCTCCAGAACGAGGAGATCAAGGTTATCGTCACGGCCCTCGGCGTGGGGATCGGCAGCAGCGACGACGAGGACGACATCGACATCGCCCGCCTTCGCTACCACAAGGTCATCATCATGACCGATGCCGACATCGACGGCTCGCACATCCGCACCCTGCTGCTCACCTTCTTCTTCCGCAAGATGAAGAAGCTCGTGGAGCGGGGCTACCTCTACATCGCCCAGCCGCCGCTGTACAAGATCGGCGACAAGAAGCGCGAGCTCTACATCAGCACCGACGAGGAGATGAAGAAATTCATCCTCGAAAACGGGGTGAGCCGGATCCGCGTGGGCTCGGGCAACGGCAACGCCATTACGGGCAACCGGCTGGCCACCCTGATCCAGCGCGCCATGAGGCTCGACACGATCCTGCAGAAGTTCGAGAAGGAGGAGAAGAACCGCGACGTGATGCACGTCCTGGCGGCGGATCCCTCGTTTGCGGCCGCTGACTTCGGCTCCCAGGTCGCCATCGAGACCGTGGGCAAGCGGGTGGCCCGGCTGCTGGCCGAACAGGTCGTCCATGTCAGCTCGGACTTCAACCTCGAGCACGGCGGGTACAACCTCGTCTTCACGGTCCGCCGCGACGGGCTCGAGTTGAACACGATTATCGACGGGGACATCTTCGCTTCGCCCAAGTTCATCGAGGCGAGAAACCTGCTGTCCCAGCTCAAGGCCCTCGGCGAGCCCCCCTTCACGGTGACCATCGACGACGACGAGGAGAAGGACAGCCGGCAGTTCGAGAGCCTGCAGGCCTTCACGGAGTTCGTCATGAACCTGGGCAAGAAGGGGCTCACCATCCAGCGCTACAAGGGTCTCGGCGAGATGAACCCCGAGCAGCTCTGGGAGACCACCATGAACCCCGAGAAGCGCACCCTGCTGCAGGTGAAGGTGGAGGATGCCCTCGCAGCCGACGAAATCTTCACGACGCTGATGGGCGACCAGGTGGAACCGCGCAAGGAGTTCATCTACAAGAACGCCCAGTACGTCTCTAATTTGGATATTTAACCTGAGCAGCAAGCAACAAGGCTCGAGCAACAAGGATTTCGGAAGGAAACAGGACTTCTTCTTGACCTTGCTGCTTGTTGCCTGATGCTTGCATCCTGCTCTTTTTCTTCCCCCCACGGAAGGGGGGAATTTTGTTTCACGAAGGAGAGTCGTTTTTCATGGAGCTCTATCAGAAGAACATCCCGGTGAACATCGAAGACGAGATGAAGAAGTCCTACATGGACTACGCCATGAGCGTCATCATCGGGCGCGCCATACCGGATGTCCGCGACGGCCTGAAACCCGTCCACCGCCGGGCGCTTTTCGCCATGCACGAGATGGGCAACCGCTGGAACCGGCCCTACAAGAAATCGGCCCGCATCGTCGGTGACATCATCGGTAAGTACCACCCCCACGGCGACACCGCCGCCTACGACACGATCGTCCGTATGGCCCAGGACTTTTCGCTTCGTTACCCGCTGGTCGACGGGCAGGGAAACTTCGGCTCCATCGACGGCGACCCGCCGGCGGCCATGCGATACACGGAGATCCGGATGTCCCGGATTGCCGAGGAGCTGCTGGAGGACCTCGAGAAGAATACCGTCGACTTCACGCCCAACTACGACGGCTCCATGGAGGAGCCCGTGGTGATGCCCTCGCGGCTGCCGATGCTGCTGCTGAACGGCACCTCCGGGATCGCCGTCGGCGTGGCCACCAACATCCCGCCCCACAACCTGGGCGAGATCGTCGACGGCACGGTGGCCCTCATCCGCAACCCCGAGATCCCCGTCGAGGGGCTCATGAAACACATCCAGGGGCCCGACTTCCCCACGGCCGGCTTCATCAACGGCCGCGACGGGATTCTCTCGGCCTACCGCACGGGCCGCGGCTCCATCCGCGTCCGGGCGCGGGCCATGGTGGAGCGCGCCACCCGAACCGACCGGGAGAGCATCGTCGTCACCGAGCTTCCCTATCTCGTCAACAAGGCAAGCCTCATCGAGAAGATCTCCGATCTCGTCAAGGAGCGCAAGATCGAGGGGATCGCCGACCTGCGCGACGAGTCGGACCGCGACGGCATCCGCATCGTCATCGACCTCAAGCGCGACGAGGTCTCCGGCGTCATCCTCAACCAGCTCTTCAAGCACACCCAGATGGAAAACTCCTTCGGGATCAGCATGCTCTCCATCGACGCGGGCCAGCCGCGGGTGATGAACCTCAAGGAGATGCTCCAGCGTTTCGTCGACTTCCGCAAGATCGTCGTCACCCGCAGGACGATCTTCGAGCTCAACAAGGCAAGCGAGCGGGCCCACATCCTCGAGGGGCTCATCACGGCCCTGGACAACATCGACGCCGTCGTGGCCCTGATCAAGGCCTCCGAAGACCCCCAGGCCGCGGCGGTCGGCCTCATGACGACATTCGGCCTCTCGGAGGTGCAGGCGAAAGCGATTCTGGAGATGCGCCTGCAGAGGCTCACGGGCCTCGAGCGCGGGAAGATCCTCGCGGAGCACGCCGAACTCACCGAGCTCATCGCGACGCTCAAGGGCATCCTCGACGATCCCCAGAAGGTCCTCGACATCATCGTGGAGGAACTTCTGGATTCGAAGAAGCGATTCGGCGACGAGCGCCGCACGGAGATCGTCGAGTCGACGGAGGACATCGACATCGAGGACATGATCGTCGAGGAGGACATGGTCGTCACCGTGTCCCACCAGGGCTACATCAAGCGCAACGCCGCCAGTCTCTACCGGATCCAGCGCCGCGGCGGCAAGGGCAAGATGGGCATGACCACGAAGGAAGAGGATTTCGTGGAGCGCATCTTCATCGCCTCGACCCACCACTACATTCTCATCTTCACGAACCAGGGCCGCGTCTACTGGCTCAAGGTCTACCAGATCCCGCAGGCGGGCCGGGCCGCCAAGGGGAAGGCCATCGTGAACCTCGTCAATATGAACCCCGGCGAGAAAGTGGCCGCCATCCTGCCCGTGCGCGAGTTCGAGGAGGGCAAGTTCGTCGTCATGGCCACGATGAAGGGCGTCATCAAGAAGACGGAGCTTGCGGCCTATTCCAACCCGCGCACCGGCGGTATCATTGCCATCAACGTCGAGGCGGGCGACGAACTCATTGACGTCCGCCAGACCAACGGCACCCAGGAGATCTTCCTCGGGACCCGCAAGGGCATGGCCATCCGTTTCAAGGAGGAGGACGTGCGGGCCATGGGCCGCACGGCCACGGGGGTCATCGGCATCCGGATGGACGACGACGACCACGTGGTGGGCATGGAAATCCTCACCGAGGGCAACTCCATCATGACCGTCTCCGAGCGCGGCTTCGGCAAGCGCACCGAGATCGAGGAGTACAGGCTCCAGAGCCGCGGCGGCAAGGGCATCCTGAACCTCAAGACCACCCCGCGCATCGGGCTCGTTTCCGGCATCCGCCAGGTGACGGGCAACGAAGACCTCATGCTCATCAGCGACTCGGGCAACATCATCCGCATCCGCGTCGACGAGGTTCCCGTGCTGCACCGCGTCACCCAGGGCGTGAAGCTCATCGATCTCGCGGAGGGCGAGAACTTCTCCGGCATCGCGCGCGCGGAGCGCGAGAGCGAGGCCCGCAACGGGGAGGACGCCGCCGGGGACGAAACGCTCTTCGACGCGGGCGAAGAGGAAAACGGGCAAGGCGGGGAGTAACCCGAGGAGGGGCATCCGATCATGGATTTCAGGAACATTCAGGAATTTTTCTGGCCGACCATCGGCGATGCGGAATCGGCCAAGAAGGCTGCCGACCAAGGGTTCCTGGCTGCCATGCTCTACGTGTTCCTCGCGCTGACCCCGATCCTTTCGGGCCAGGTCGCAAAGATTTTCGATGTTCTCGTCGTGGCCCTCTGCGGTTATTTTGCGAAGCGGATGTGGAGATCCGCAGCGGTCCTCGGGCTCTGCATGATGGCCCCCGAGCTTTTCTTTTCCGTCGCCGGAGGGGTTTCCTTCCGGCTGGCGTCGTCGGCCATTCTGACGCTCATGTTCGTCAACGCTGTCCGGGGAACCTTCCTCTATCCCCGGTTTGCACAGCCGAAGCCCACCGTGGAGGTGCTTCCGCCGGAGCCGACCGCGGCCCCCGAATCCTCCGGGCAGGCAGGCGAAGAGCAGAAGGCGGGAAGCGGCGAGGATCGGATCAAGCCGTAACGCAGACGGATCGCCGCGAGAGCGACGCGGACAGGGGAAGGGATACGAGAAAGCCCGCCGGAGAGCCTCCGGCGGGCTTTCTCGTTGCGGCTCAGTGCTGGGACGTGCCTCGATATCTGGTTTTCGGCAGAGCCGTGGCGGGCACGGTCTCCTGGCTGACCCAGGAGGTCGTGTCGATCGTGAAGGCCCGGCTTGTGTAGATCATGTAGCTGCGGTTGAACTCCATCGTCCTGAGATTGCCGGCGGTCCTCGGCTTTGCCAGGATCAGAAACTGCATCGGCCGGTCAAAGCTGAAGATCAGCCCCACGTGGGGGTTGCCCGCGTACGGCCCGAACACGGCGTCGACGGAACGGTCCCCGGCGGGAAGCTTATCGAACCGGACCGTGTTGTAGCCCTTGCGGAAGGCGATCGACGTCGGGACGACAACCTTCTCCATGTAGGCAACGGGGGCGGCGGACGGGACCGACTGGGTTACCTCCACGACATCAGGATCCACCTGGGCCCGGTAGCCGAGCTTGAGCTTGTGGATGAAATACCTGCCCGCCTTGGTGACCTTCGAGGCGAACCTGCCTGCCGAGTCGGTGGTGTAGTCGCCCAGCACCTGCCCGAGTTCGTCCTTCACGGTGATGCTGACACCCTCGAGCCCCGAGCCCAGCGGAAGTTCCTGCACGGTGCCGTTGATAAAGAACTCCGTCACGGGGCGCGGCACCGGCCCGTCGGGGCCGAACTTGATCAGCACGGCATCCCAGAGGCCGAGGGGCTGCGTACCCAGAGCACCGGCCGTAAGGGCGGCTACGTAAATGGCCCCTGCCGAGTCCAGGGTAATGCCGTAACCCCAATCCAGGGCCGCAGTACCGATCAGCCGGGTGTAGACTCTGCGGCCGTCCTCCGGTGCGAGGCGGGACAGGAAGATATCGGATCCGCCGAGAGGCGTCTGCCCGTCGAGGCCCCTGCCTGAGGCGGATGCTTCCGTGACGCCGGTGACGTAGATGCTCCCCTCGGCATCAACGGCGACCCCGTGGGCGGTTTCATGTCCTTCCGTGCCATATTGATGCGTCCAGAGCAATGCGAGGTTTCGATCGAATTTTGCGAGGATGATGTCGTCAGCTCCCGACGAGGTG
>JALOPC010000069.1 GCA_025454095.1 Syntrophales bacterium
AGCACGCCCTCGTGCCGGACGCCGCGGGCGACAATCTGCTCCGCGACCATCGTGTTCCGGAGCGCCTCGAAGTCCCTTTCGGAGGTCTTGCCGAAGAACCATCCGCCGGCGTCTTCGCACAGGCCCCAGGCGGATGCCAGAATCGCGACAGCCGCACCGGCGAAAACCGCAACGCGAGGTTTCATGTCGCCGCCCCCTGTGGTATCATTTCACGCATGCCTTACGCGATCGCCGCCGACATCGTCATCGTGATCCACGTTCTCTGGATCGCCTTCGTGATCCTGGGATTCCCCGTATGTCTCTGGGTCAACAGCACCCGGTGGCGCCTCATTCACCTGGCGGCCGTGATCTGGATGATCCTGATGCAGATCACGCACTCCATCTGCCCCCTGACCTATCTCGAGGCCTGGCTCAAATCGGAGGGGCGGGAGGCGGAGGTTTACTCCGGCAAGTTCATCATCGAGACGATCGAACGGCTCATCTACGTGGACACCGTCACCCTGGAAAAGATCACCTGGGCCACGGGCGCCTATCTCGTCCTGATTCTCCTGTCCTTCTGGTTCCGGCCGCTCCCCCGGAAGAAGAAGGCAAGAAGGGGAGAACGTCGGTGATCCGCAAACCGATGGATCGACACCCGGCTTCTCCAGCGTTCTTAGCCTCTCACCCTCTTACCCTCTCGCCTTTCTTATAGCACAGAATCCGTCCCATGCAACCGCAGGCCCGCATGGCCGCGGCAATCCGCCCCTTGCAATCGCCCCGGCGATCGGATACCCTTTGCCTCCGGGAACGCATGCCATGGAAAAACCATCCCTTCGCACGGACATCCAGATGATCATGACGCACGTCGAGGGCCGCCGGGTGGTCGTCTTCCAGGACCCCTACGAGTTGAGCCGGCAGCAGCTCGCGGTCGACGCGGGCGCGCTTCCGCTCCTGCAGATGCTGGACGGCAGGCACGGGATCCGGGACATCCAGCGGGAACTCTCGAACCGCAGCGGCGGGCGGCTGATCTGCCAATCCGACATCGAGTCCTTTCTCGAAAGCCTGGACGGGGCGTTTCTCCTGGACAGCGAGGCGTTCCGCCGGGAGATGGATGCGCTCTTCACCGCGTTTTCCCGGGACGAACAGCGGCCCTGTGCCCATGCGGGAAAGTCCTACGACGCCGACCCGGCAGGACTGGAACGGTTCATCGAGGAGTCCGAGGCGGCCTTGCCCGATGCGGGGCTGAGGCCGTCCGAGGTTCACGCGCTGGTGGCCCCGCACATCGACCTCCGCGTGGCGCGCCGCACGTACGCCGGCGCCTACCGGCACCTGAAGGGAAGGCGCTACGACCTCGCCGTGATCCTGGGGATCAACCACCACCCGCAGGACGGGCTCTTCTGCATTTCCGCCAAGAACTACCTGACCCCGTTCGGCGAGACCCGGACGGACCGGGACTTCGTGCGCTGCCTGCTGGAGCGTGCACGGCCGGGCACGTTCTCCACCAGCGACTTCGGGCACAAGATCGAGCACTCCATCGAGTTCCAGGCCCTGTTCCTCCGCCACTACCTCGGGGACACGCCGATCGTGCCCATCCTCTGCGGGGGGATCCACGAGTTCTTCCTGGCGCGAAAGAGCCCCTTCGAGGACGGCCGCTTCACGGGATTCGTCGAGGCGGTTCGGGAAGAGGCCGCAAAACGGCAGCGGGTGCTTGTCGTGGCAGGAGTCGATCTCTCGCACGTGGGGCTCAAGTTCGGCGACGGGGTGCCCGCCGAATCGATTCTGAACCGGGCGCAATCCAACGACCGGCTCATCCTGGACTCCCTGCTTGCCGGCGACGGCCCGGCAATCTACGCCAATGCCGTCGAGACGGGCGATTCGTACAAGGTCTGCGGCCTGCCCGCCCTCATCGTCACCGCCGAACTCCTGAAGGGGAAACCCGGGGTGTTGCTCGACTACCAGACCTACCGCGAACCGGCCACCTCGAGCGCCGTGACGTACGCCGCGGCGATGTTTGCGGACTGAGAAACAGGGTATCGGGGTTAGGGTATCGGGTAAATAAGGTAACGGCGGGACAGGTCCCGCCGTTACTGTTTCTATCTCTTTGCTCTTTGCCCTATACCCGATACCCTGTTTTTATCCCCCCGCCGTCTGGCCGAACGCCGTGTTGGCGTAAAGGTATTCCATCTTTTCCTTGTGCCGCATCTCTTCGTTTGCCATTCTCAGGAGCAGTTCCTTGACGGGCCCCTTGGGGCAGAGATCGGCAAGGCCTTTGTAAAAATTGTGGGCGTTGATCTCGCGGTTGGCCGCGACGAGGAACACTTCCTCGGAGTTCATGTTCTTCTTGACGTCGGGCTGCTTCAAGTGCTCGGCCACCTTGTAATCGACGGGCATATCGGGCCGCAGGACGATATCGCAGGACATCTGGTCCTTGCACTTCACGAGGAAGGCCTTGTGCCCGGCCTCCTCGTCGGCAAGGTATTTCAGGGTGTCCTTCGCGGCCTTGTCCTCGACGACGTTGCTGAGATTCATGTAGAAGTTGTAAGCTTCTTCCTCCCTTTGAATGGCCAGGTCGATGACCGATTGCAGCGTGTCGCTACCCATGACTCATACCCCCTTTCAAGGCCTCTGCACGGACCTGTTTTCCGTTTCGCACAAGGTAGTCTCTCCGCCCGCAAAGTTCAAGCGGAAATCGAACCGATGCAATCCTTTTCATTGACTCCGCAAACCCATCTGGTAAAATTTTATCGCTTTGTGACATCCTATACCGACCGTTCCGGGAGGCAGCCATGGCGCAGAAAGTCAATGAAGATCACGTCTTTTACAGGACCCCGACCAAGTATTACCCCACCGTGGAGCGCGGCGAGGGCGTCTATATTTACGACCAGGATGGCAGGCAGTACATCGACGGGTCCGGCGGCGCCGCGGTCGTCAATATCGGCCACGGCGTGAAGGAAGTCGAGGAGGCCATGCTCGGGCAAGCCGGCCGCATCGCCTTCACCCACGGCACGCAGTTCACGAGCGAAGCCGCGATCGGCCTGGCCGACCGGATCGTGAAGATGTCCCCTGCCGGCCTCTCCCGTGTCTATTTCCTGTCGGGCGGCTCCGAGGCCGTGGAGACGGCCATGAAGATGGCCCGGCAGTACCAGGTCGACCGGGGCCTGCCCCTGAAGTACAAGGTCATCTCGCGGTGGGCGAGCTATCACGGCAACACGCTCGGCGCCCTCGCGTTGAGCGGCCACACGGGCAGACGCCGTTACTACCAGCCGCTCATGCTGCACACGCCCCACATTGCGCCCTGTTACTGCTACCGCTGCCCCTTCAGCCTCGTCCCCGAGCGGTGCAGCGTCGAGTGCGCCGACGAGCTCGAGAAGGCCATTCTCTACGAGGGACCCGACTCCGTGTCGGCCTTCATCGCCGAGCCCGTCGTAGGGGCCACGGCGGGGGCACTCGTCCCGAAAAACGGCTACTTTCAGCGGATCCGCGCAATTTGCGACAAGTACGACGTGCTGCTCATCTCCGATGAGGTCATGTCCGGCGTCGGCCGGACGGGCCGCAACTGGGCGCTCGATCACTGGGGCGTCGTCCCCGACCTGATCGTCGCCTCCAAGGGGCTTGCCAGCGGCTACACCCCGCTCTACGTCGTCGTCGCCAGCGAGGAAATTCACAAGGTTATCAGGGAGAAAAACGGCACCTTCGTCCACGGGCACACGTACAGCCAGAACCCGCTGTCCTGCGCGATCGGCTCGGCCGTGCTGGATTACATCAGGAAACACGACCTCGTGGCCGCCTCGGCAAAGAAGGGGGCATACCTGCTGGAGAAGCTCCAGGGGCTGCGAAAGCACCCCATCGTGGGCGATGTCCGCGGCCTGGGGCTCTTTGCGGGAATCGAGTTCGTGAAGGACAGGAAGACGAAGGAGCCCTTCGACCCGAAGCTGCGGGTCAACGTGCTCGTCGGCAACAGCGCCTTCGCGAAGGGTCTCATCTCCTACCCCGGGGGAGGAGGCGCCGACGGCGTCAAGGGCGACCACAGCCTGCTGGCCCCCCCGTTCGTCATCACGGAGGCCCAGATCGACAGGATGGTCCAGATCCTGGACGAGGCGATCGGGGAGACGGAGAAGAAGGTGCGAGGATAATTCATGGAAAAAGTCATCATCACCGCAGCCATCACGGGAAGCCGCATGATGCGGGACATCGCCCCCCACATCCCCATCACGCCCGAGGAGATCGCCCAGTCGGCCATCGAGGCCTGGCAGGCCGGCGCCTCGATCGTCCACATCCACGTGCGAGACCCGGAGACGGGGCTCGGGAGCCAGGACATCAACCTCTTCCGCCGCGTCGTCGAAAAAGTCCGGGAAAAGACGGATCTCATCCTCAGCCTCACCACGAGCGGCATACCCGGCCGGAACCTGCCCACGGCAGAGAGGCTCTCGCCGCTCGCGCTCAAGCCGGAGCTGGCCTCCTACGACGCCGGATCGATCAACCTGGGCGGCAGGGCTTTCATCAACGACCCCGCCTTCCTCGACGAGGCGGCTAAACTGATGAAAGAGGCCGGCGTGAAGCCCGAAATCGAGGTATTCGACCTCGGAATGCTCGTGACGGCCCTGAAACTTGGGGCCGAGGGGAAAATCGACGAGCCGATGCACTTTCAGTTCTGTCTCGGGACCCCATGGGGGGCGCCGGCCACGGTGAAGTCCTTCCTGCACCTCTACGAGCACATGCCGGCGAATGCCACCTGGTCGATCTTCGGCGTGGGACGGGGTTTCCTGCCCATGGCCATGATGGGGCTCATCATGGGCGGTCACATCCGGGTGGGCATGGAGGACAACATTTACGTAAACCCCGGCGTGCTCGCGAAGACAAACGCCGAACTGGTCGAGAGGGTGACCGGGATCTGCCGCGCATACGGCCGCGAGGTGGCCACCCCGGCGGAGGCAAGGAAGATCCTGGGCTTCGCGAAATAGGGTCTCGGGACTCGGGTACAGGGTAAAAAAAGAAACGGCGGGGGCTATTCCCGCCGTTTTGTCTTTCTTTATGTCTTCTATTCTCTTCCGATACCCGAGACCCTGGACCCGATACCCAGCTTTTCAATGTTTAAGGCCGTACTTCTTCATCTTATACCTCAGCATCCTCTCGCTGATCCCCAGGATGCCCGCCGCTTTCGTTTGATGGTGGTCGGACTCCTCCAGGGCCTTCACGATCATTTGCTTTTCCAGCTCCTCGATGGAGTCCTTCAGCTTGCCTTCCCCCGCAGTCTCCGCAGCGCCGGAGAACCGGTCCCCAAAGGGCAGATCGGCCACCGTGATGATCGTGTCGCGTGCGATGACCACGGCGCGTTCGAGAATGTTGATGAGTTCGCGCACGTTGCCCGGGTAATCGTACTTGAGCAGCTGATCGCGCGCCTCCTGGCTGACGCCCTCGATCTCCTTCCCGTTTTCGGCGGCAAACTTCTTGAGGAAATGGTCGATGAGCGTCGGGATGTCCTCCTTGCGTTCCCGCAGCGGCGGGATGAACATGTCCACGACGTTGAGCCGGTAGAAAAGATCCTCGCGGAAGGCGGCCTCCTTGACGCGCGCTTCGAGGTCGCGGTTCGTGGCGGTGATGATCCGCACATCGGAGTGGAGAACCTGGTTGCCGCCCACCCGCTGAAACTCCCGCTCCTGGAGGAACCGCAGCAGCTTGATCTGCACGGCCGGGGTCAACTCGCCGATCTCGTCGAGAAAGAGCGTCCCCCCGTCGGCCTCTTCGAAACGGCCGATGCGCCTTGCCGTCGCCCCGGTGAAAGAGCCTTTCTCGTGGCCGAAGAGCTCGCTTTCCAGCAGCGTTTCGGGAAGGGCGCCGCAGTTGACGGCGATCAGCGGCCTCGACGCCCGGGGGCTCAGGTTGTGGATGAGGCGGGCGAAGAGTTCCTTCCCCGTCCCGCTTTCCCCGCGGACGAGAACCGTGGCGCGACTTGGGGCGATCCGCCCCGCAAGGTTCACCAGGTTCTCCATCTGGGCGCTGCGGAACACGATCTGGTCGGCCGTCACCCCTTTTTCCTGCAGGCGCTGGCGCATCATTTCGTTCTCCCGCAGCAGGATGCGCCGCTCCGAGATCCGGTTGACGTGCATCAGGAGCTCGTCGAGATCGATGGGCTTCGTGACGTAGTCGACGGCCCCTGCCTTCATGGCCTCGACGGCTGTCTCGATCGTGCCGTAGGCCGTCATCATGATGACGTCGAGTTCCGGGTTGAACTTCTTCACCTCCTGCAGGACCTGCAGGCCGTTCATGCCCGGCATCTTGTAATCCATCAGGAGAAGATCGAAGTAGGCCGAACGGACCTCGGCGAGAGCCTTCTCGCCCGTTTCGGCCTCGGCCACGGCATGGCCTTCCTTGCGCAGGAAGTCGCGGAGCATTTCCCGCTGGATCTGGCCGTCTTCGACAATAAGGATGCTGAGTTTCTTCATGCCTCTGGTTGCAGTGAACCCTTTTCCCTTTCCAAACGATGCGCCCTGCCGGTGGAATTACCACATTTCGGGGGCGTTTGCCACAGCGGCCGACCGGCCCTCAACGCGCTGCGGTTCCTGAGGGTGCGGGCTTTGTCGGCAACTCGATCTCGAACGTCGTGCCCTGGCCCGGGCTGCTCTGGACGCGGATCGTCCCGCCGTGGCCGCGGATGATCTCGTAGGCGATGGGCAGCCCCAGCCCCAGCCCTTTTTCCTTGGTGGTGTAGTCCGGGTCGAAGATCTTCTCGACTTCCCCCGGCGCCAGGCCCGACCCCGTGTCGGTGATGCGGACGACCGCCCGGTCTCCCGGCTGCTTCTCCATGGCGATGCCGATGGAGCCTGTGCCGTCGATGGACTCCATGGCGTTCTTGACGATGTTGATGAGGGCCTGCTGCAGCTTGTCCACGTCCATGGGGACCATGAGGGAGTCCTGCTCGGGCCGCACCGTGAGGGCGATGCCCCGGACCCGGGCTTCCTCGCCCATGAGCCTCGCCAGCTTCTGGATGACTTCCGTCAGCGAAAACTCCCTGAGCTCGAGGCGCCGGCTGCGCGAGAACGTGAGGAAGTCCTCGATGATGACGTTCAGGCGGCGGATCTCGTCGCGGATCACCCCCGTGAGGCGGCCGAAATCCGCGCCCTTGTCCTGCTCGCAGGGCATGTATTCGCGCTGCAGGCGCTGGCTCGCCATGCTGATGGCATTCAGGGGGTTGCGGATCTCGTGAGCCACGCCGGCCGCCAGCTGACCGAGGGAGGAGAGCCGCTCGGACTGCTCGAGGCGCTTGCGCATTTCCTCGATGCGGGCCAGGTGCCGTTTCTGGTTCTG
>JALOPC010000001.1 GCA_025454095.1 Syntrophales bacterium
CTTCCCCTGTACAAGAAGCTCGGCATGGTGGTCGAGGGGTCCGGCGAGGAAATCGAGAACGTGGTACAGAAAACGCTTGACATCGAGGCGACGAATTGATAAAAAATCAAACTTTCGCAAGCCCCTTCAATTTGGACAGAAAGGGATAGAAGGATTTTCATGCCGACGATCAACCAGTTAGTGCGAAAAGGAAGGCAGCAGATCCGGAAGAAGACGACGACCCCCGCGCTCGTGTCCTGCCCGCAGCGCCGCGGCGTCTGCGTCCGCGTCTACACGACGACGCCCAAGAAGCCCAACTCGGCGCTTCGCAAGGTGGCCCGCGTGCGCCTCACGAGCGGCTACGAGGTGACGGCCTACATCCCGGGTATCGGGCACAACCTGCAGGAGCACTCGGTCGTGCTGGTCCGGGGCGGCCGTGTGAAAGACCTCCCCGGCGTGCGGTACCACATCGTCCGGGGTACCCTGGATGCCGTCGGCGTCCAGGACCGCAAGCAGGGGCGGTCGAAATACGGCGCCAAGAAGCCGAGCTGATCGGGGTTCACAGCATGCCAAGACGACGAGAAATTCAGAAGCGACAGATCACGCCCGATGCGAAGCACGGTAGCGCGCTCGTGGCGAAGTTCGTCAACAGCCTCATGAAGCAGGGCAAGAAGAGCACCGCCGAGGGCATCCTCTACGGGGCCTTCGAGATCATCGAGAAGAAGACCAAGGAAGCGCCGCTGGGTGTCTTCGAAAAGGCCCTCGACAACGTCAAGCCGGTCATCGAGGTGCGCTCGCGCCGTGTCGGCGGCGCCACCTACCAGGTCCCCACGGAAGTGGCCCCCGGCCGCAGGCAGGCTCTGGCCTTCCGGTGGATCATCGGAAACTCCATGTCCCGCGCGGAGAAGACGATGCGGGAAAAGCTCGCCGGCGAGCTCATGGACGCAGCGCAAAACCGTGGCGCCTCCGTGAAGAAGCGCGAGGACGTTCACAAGATGGCCGAGGCCAACAAGGCCTTCGCCCACTACCGGTTCTAGCGTTCTTTTACAACAGTTGGGTGTTTCATCGTGGCACGGCAGACCGCACTCGAGAATGTCCGTAACATCGGCATCATGGCGCATATCGATGCGGGCAAGACGACCGTGACCGAGCGCATCCTCTACTACACGGGCATCTCCTACAAGATGGGGGAGGTCCACGACGGCACGGCCGTCATGGACTTCATGGAGCAGGAGCAGGAACGGGGCATCACGATCACCTCGGCCGCCACCACGTGCTCCTGGCGCAACTGCCGCGTCAACATCATCGACACGCCCGGCCACGTGGACTTCACGATCGAGGTGGAGCGTTCGCTCCGGGTCCTCGACGGGGCCGTGGCGCTTTTCACGGCCGTGGAAGGCGTCGAGCCCCAGTCCGAGACGGTCTGGCGGCAGGCGGATCGCTACCGGGTCCCCCGCATCGCCTTCATCAACAAGATGGACCGCGTGGGCGCCGAGTTTGCGAAGGCCGTCGAGATGATCCGGGACCGTTTGGGCGCCAACGCCGTGCCGGTCCAGATTCCCGTCGGCGCTGAGGAGAAATTCCGCGGCATCGTCGATCTCATCGCCATGCAGGCGATGATGTACGATGTCGACGGCCTCGGGTCGGAGTTCTCGATCCGGGACATCCCGGCCGAGATCCGCGACGAGGCCCGTGCAGCGCGAGAGAAGCTCATCGAGTCCCTGGCGGACGTCGATGACGCGATCATGCAGAAATACCTGGAAGGCGCAGCGATCAGCCGCGAGGAGATCGTGGCCGCGCTCCGGAGACAGACTCTCACCATGAAAGTCGTCCCGGTATGCTGCGGCGCCGCCTTCAAGAACAAAGGGATCCAACCGCTCCTGGACGCGGTCGTCGATTTCCTCCCCTCTCCGGCGGACATGCCGCCGGTGACCGGGAAGGGACCGAAAGACGCCGAGGTCTCGCGGGCGGCAAGCGACGACGAGCCTTTCGCTGCGCTCGCTTTCAAAATTGTCACGGACCCCTACGTCGGGCAGCTCACTTACTTCCGGGTGTACTCGGGGGTGCTCGATGCGGGTTCCTACATCTTCAACGCGACGAAGAAAAAAAGAGAGCGTGTCGGCCGCATCCTCAAGATGCACGCCAACAAGCGCGAGGACATCAAGGAGGCCCGGACAGGCGACATCGTGGCCGCCGTGGGTCTCTCGTCGACGGCGACGGGCGACACGCTGTGCCACCCGAATCACCCGACCGTCCTCGAGACCCTGAGCTTCCCCGAGCCGGTCATCGCCATCGCCATCGAGCCGAAGACGAAGGCCGACGAAGAGAAGATGGGGACGGCCCTGGAGAAGATCCAGAAGGAGGACCCCTCCTTCAGGGTCAAGGTGGACCGGGAGACGGGCCAGACGCTGATTTCGGGGATGGGCGAGCTCCACCTCGAGATCATCGTGGACCGCCTCTCCAGGGAATTCGGGCTGGGGGCCAACATCGGGCAGCCCCAGGTGGCCTACAAGGAAACGATCCGCAAGGCCGTCCGCACGGAAGGGCGGTTCATCCGGCAGTCCGGCGGCCGGGGCCAGTTCGGCCATGTGTGGCTCGAGGTCGCGCCCAACGAGTCGGGCAAGGGCCTGACGTTCGAAAACAGGATCATCGGCGGTGCGGTGCCCCGGGAGTACATTCCCGCCGTCGAAAAGGGCATCATCGAGGCGATGGAGGAGGGAGTGCTGGCCGGATACCCCGTCGTGGATGTGAAGGTGGCCGTCGTGGACGGCTCCTACCACGAGGTGGATTCGTCGGAGCTGGCATTCAAGATCGCCGCCTCCATGGGATTCAAGAGCGGGGTCAAGCGGGCCCACCCGGTCCTGCTGGAACCCGTCATGTCCGTCGAGGTCGTCGTCCCGAAGGAGTACCTGGGGGACGTGATCGGGAACCTGACCTCGCGGCGCGGCAAGATCGTCTCCATCGAGAGCCGGCCCGGCTCCGAGGCGATCGAGGCCGAGGTCCCGTTGGCCGAGATGTTCGGCTACGCCACGGACCTGCGGTCCAAGACTCAGGGGCGGGCCACCTACACGATGCAGTTTCTGAACTACGCCACCGTGTCGGAGGATCGGGCCCGGGACATCATCGAGAAGAAAAAGAACTGAGGCACAGGGCCAAGTAACTCAACATCGATCATTATACGGAAGGTAAGGAGGTAACTGGAGATGGCGAAGAAAAAATTCGAAAGGACGAAGCCGCATGTCAATATCGGGACCATCGGGCACGTCGACCACGGCAAGACCACGTTGACCGCCGCGATCACGAAGCATCTCGCTTCCAAGGGATTGGCCCAGTTCATGTCCTTTGATATGATCGACAACGCGCCGGAAGAGAAAGAGCGCGGCGTGACCATCAATATCGCCCACGTGGAATACGAGACGGCGAAGCGCCACTACGCGCACGTCGACTGCCCGGGGCACTCCGACTACATCAAGAACATGATTTCGGGCGCAGCCCACATGGACGGCGCCATCCTCGTCGTCGCCGCCTCCGAAGGCCCCATGCCCCAGACCCGCGAGCACATCCTGCTGGCCCGCCAGGTGCAGGTTCCCTACATGCTCGTCTTCATGAACAAGGTCGACCTCGTCGACGACCCCGAACTGCTCGATCTCGTCGAGCTCGAGCTCCGCGAGCTGCTCACGAAGTACGCCTTCCCCGGCGACAAGACGCCCATCATCCGCGGCTCCGCCCTGAAGGCCCTCGAGGCCGACGACGCGAACTCGCCCGACGCCAAGTGCATCTTCGAGCTCATGGACGCCGTCGACAGCTACATCCCCGAGCCGCAGCGCGACCTCGACAAGCCGTTTCTGATGCCCGTGGGCGACGTCTTCAGCATCTCCGGCCGCGGCACCGTCGTGACGGGCCGCGTGGACCGCGGGATCATCCGGACGGGCGAGGAAGTGGAGATCATCGGAATCCGGCCCACCTTCAAGACGGTCTGCACGGGCGTCGAGATGTTCCGCAAGACCCTCGACGAGGGGCGCGCCGGCGACGACATCGGCGTGCTGCTGCGCGGTACGAAGCGCGAGGAAGTGGAGCGCGGACAGGTCGTGGCCAAGCCCGGCTCGATCACGCCGCACACGAAGTTCAAGGCCCAGGTCTACGTCCTGACGAAGGAAGAGGGCGGCCGCCACACGCCGTTCTTCTCCGGCTACCGGCCCCAGTTCTACTTCCGCACCACCGACGTGACGGGTATCGCGACCCTTCCCGCGGGCGTGGAGATGGTTATGCCCGGCGACAACGTGGAGATGGAAGTGACCCTCATCACCCCCATCGCCATGGAGCTGCAGCTGCGGTTCGCCATCCGCGAGGGCGGCAAGACCGTGGGCGCCGGCGTCATCAGCGAGATTATCGAGTAAGCGGAGGGTTAAGAACGGATCATGGCTGATCAGAAGATTCGAATCCGTCTGAAGGCGTACGACTACAAGCTGCTGGATCGGTCCGCCGAGGACATCGTTGACACGGCGAAGCGCACCGGTGCTCGCGTTGCGGGTCCCATCCCGCTTCCCACGATGATCAACAAGTTCTGCGTCAACCGCTCGCCGCACGTGGACAAGAAGTCCCGGGAGCAGTTCGAGGTGAGGACCCACAAGCGGCTCATCGACATCATTGATCCCACGCAGGCCACGGTGGATGCCCTGATGAAGCTGGATCTGTCCGCCGGGGTCGATGTGGAAATCAAGTTGTAACGCGTGACGACACGGAGATGGGCGGGGTGCGCCCCGGTCCATCTCCTTTTTCGTTCCCTCACGCACAGCCAGCGCGGAAGTGGATGCTATGGAAAAGGGATTGATAGGCAGAAAGTTGGGGATGACCCAGATCTTCGCCGCCGACGGGGCCTCGGTGCCCGTGACGGTGATCGAGGCGGGCCCCTGTTACGTGATCCAGAAAAAGACCGAAGAGTCGGACGGCTACAACGCCGTGCAGCTCGGGTTCGACCGCAAGCGGCAGAGCAACGTGACGAAGCCCCTGCAGGGCCACTTCGCCAAGGCCGACCGGGGGTTCTTCCGGGTGCTGCGCGAGTTCAAGATGCAGGCGGCCGCCGAGCTCGAACTGGGCCAGGAACTGACGGCGTCCATGTTCGAAGTGGGCGATTACGTCGACGTCACCGGGACGAGCAAGGGACGCGGGTTTGCCGGCGGCGTGAAGCGGCACGGCTTCCGCGGCGGCAAGGCCTCCCACGGCTCCATGTTCCACCGGGCCCCGGGCTCCATCGGCGCCAGCGCCGCTCCCTCGCGCGTCTTCAAGGGGCAGCGGCTGCCGGGCCACATGGGCGATGCGCGCAAGACGGTGCAGAACCTCCGCATCGTGGGGGTGCGCCCCGAGCTGAACGTCATCCTCGTCAAGGGCGCGGTCCCGGGGAGCAAGAACGGGATCGTCGTCATCAAGAACGCCGTCAAAAAGAGCTGAGAAGCAACTGGAGCGAGCAAGCCATGCCAGTGGTGAGTGTATACGATATCGAGAAAAACAAGGTGGCCGAGGTGGCGCTCAACGACGCCGTCTTCGGGGCCGAGGTGAACCGTGACGTCATCTACGAGGTCGTCCGGATGCAGATGGCCGCGAAGCGGCAGGGCACCCACGACACCAAGGAGCGCGGCGAGATCCGCGGCGGCGGCAAGAAGCCCTGGCGCCAGAAGGGCACCGGCCGGGCCCGCGTGGGCACCACCCGCTCCCCCCTCTGGAGGGGCGGCGGAACGGTCTTCGGGCCCACGCCGAGGGACTACTCCTTCACGGTGCCCAAGAAGGTGCGCAGGCTCGCCCTCATCTCGGCGCTCAGCATGAAGGTCCGGGAGGAGAAGCTCCTGGTGCTGAAGGACTTCCCCCTGGCCGAGGTGAAGACGAAGAAGTTCAAGGAGGTCCTCGACCGCTTCGGGCTGAAAAAGACACTCGTCGTGATCGGCGAGGCCGACAGGGTTCTCGAGATGTCCTCCCGGAACCTCCCCGACGTGAAAATGATGCGATGCGAGGGCATCAATGTGTATGATCTTCTCAAGTACGACAGCCTCGTGCTTCTGGAGCCTTCGATCCAAAAGATAGAGGGGGCGCTGGCATAATGGAACTCCATCAGATCATCCGACGGCCGCTTGTGACCGAAAAGACGACCCTCATGCGCGAGGGCAACCAGTACATCTTCGAGGTGGACCCGCGGGCCAACAAGATCGAGATCGAGAAGGCCGTGGAGAAACTCTTCAAGGTGAAGGTGGTCGGCGTGCGGACCCAGAACGTCCTGGGGAAGCAGAAGCGCTACGGGCGCCTCATGGGCAAGAAGAGCGACTGGAAGAAGGCCATCGTCACGGTGGCGCCCGGCAGCTCCATCGAGATATTCGACAAAGTCTAGGATAAGGACAACGACCCATGGCGATCAAAACCATGAAGCCCACGACACCGTCCCGGCGGTACCAGACCTACTCGACCTTCGAGGAGATCACCTCGACGGAGCCCGAGAAGAGCCTGACGAAACCGGTCAAGAAAACGGGCGGCCGCAACAACGCCGGCCGCATGACGAGCCGCCACCGCGGCGGCGGGCACAAGCGCAAGTACCGCGTGGTGGACTTCCGCCGCGAGAAGACGGACATCCCGGCGAAGGTGAAGACCATCGAGTACGACCCGAACCGCTCGGCGCGCATTGCGCTGGTGAGCTACGCCGACGGCGAGAAGCGCTACATCGTGGCCCCCGTGGACCTCAAGGTGGGCGACCCGGTCATCACGAGCGCCGCGGCCGACATCAAGCCCGGCAACGCCATGCCGCTGCGCAACATCCCCCTGGGATCGCTCATCCACAACATCGAGCTGCGTCCCGGCAAGGGGGGCCAGATGGTCCGCTCCGCCGGCACCTACGCGCAGCTCATGGCCAAGGAAGGCGCCTACGCCCAGGTGCGGCTCCCCTCGGGCGAGGTCCGGAAGGTCCACATCGAGTGCAAGGCCACGATCGGCCAGGTGGGCAATGTCACGCACGAGGGCGTCAGCATCGGCAAGGCGGGGCGTACCCGCTGGCTGGGCCAGAAGCCCCGGGTGCGCGGCGTCGCCATGAACCCCATCGACCACCCCATGGGCGGCGGCGAAGGCAAGACCTCCGGCGGCCGTCATCCCTGTACCCCCTGGGGCGTGCCGACGAAGGGCTACAAGACGCGCAAGAACAAGACCACCGATAAATACATCATCAAGAAGAGGGACAAGAAATAGTGGCACGCTCAATCAAGAAAGGTCCGTACATCGAGGCGAAGCTTGCGGAGAAAGTCCGGAGAGCCGAAGCGGGCGGGGACCGGGGGGTCATCAAGACCTGGTCGCGCCGCTCCACCGTCACCCCTGAGTTCATCGGGTACACCTTTGCCGTGCACAACGGCAAGAAGTTCATCCCCGTGTTCGTCACGGAGAACATGGTGGGCCACAAGCTCGGGGAGTTCGCGCCGACGAGGACATTCTTCAGCCACGCAGGCGACCGCAAGACCAAGGTGCGCAAGTAGTCGCCGCAGGCGGTGAAACGGGAAAACCGGAGACAGGGACGTCATGGAAGCAAAAGCAGTAGCACGATTCGTGAGGATATCGCCGCAGAAGGCGCGGCTCGTCGTCGATCTTGTCCGGGGCCTGAAGGTCGAGGAGGCCGACCGGATCCTGGCCTTTTCGCGCAAGCGGGCCGCCGGGCTCGTGAAGAAGGTGCTCAAGAGCGCCCTGGCCAACGCGACGCAGAACCCGAACATCGACGAGAAGATTCTCTTCGTGAAGGAGATCTTCGTGGACCAGGGGCCGGCCATGAAGCGCCACAAGGCGAAGACCATGGGGCGCGTGGCGCCCATCAAGCGCCGGATGAGCCACATCACCGTCGTACTCGACGAGCAGTAAGACGAAGGAGGATTGGATCTTGGGTCAGAAGGTAAACCCGATCGGACTGAGGCTGGGGATCAACAAGGGCTGGAGCTCGAAGTGGTTCGCCGAGAAGAACTACGGCACCCTCGTCCACCAGGACATCAAGCTCCGCAAGTTCCTGAAAAAGAAATTTTACCACGCGGGCATCTCGAAGATCGAGATCGAGCGGGCCGCCGACAAGGCGAAGGTGAACATCCACGCCGCCCGCCCCGGCATCATCATCGGCAAGAAGGGCTCCGAGATCGAGAAGCTCAAGAAGGACCTCGACGGGATGACCGGCGGCGAGACGATCATCAACATCATGGAAGTCCGCAAGCCCGAGATCGACGCCCAGCTCGTGGCCGAGAACGTGGCGCTGCAGCTCGAGCGGCGGATCGCCTTTAGGCGGGCCATGAAGAAGAGCGTGACCTCGGCCCTGAAGTTCGGCGCCAAGGGCATCCGCATCACCTGCTCGGGCCGCCTCGGGGGCGCCGAGATGTCCCGGACGGAGTGGTACCGCGAGGGCAAGGTGCCCCTGCACACCCTGCGGGCCGACATCGACTACGGCTTTGCCGAGGCGAGGACGACCTACGGGGCCATCGGGGTCAAGGTGCTCATCTATCACGGGGACGTGCTGCCGGACAAGAAGCAGGCCAGCGCATAAGACTGTGGAGTCAGGGAATCAGGAGACATAACCATGCTCAGCCCGAAACGCATCAAGTTCAGGAAGATCCAGAAGGGGAGACTGGGCGGTAAGGCCACCAAGGGAAGCGAGGTGTCCTTCGGCCAGTACGGGCTCCAGGCCATGGCGCCGGGCCGGATCACGGCCCAGCAGATCGAGAGCGCCCGTGTCGCCATGACGCGCCACATCAAGCGCGGCGGGAAGATCTGGATCCGCATTTTCCCCCACAAGTCCTTCACGAGAAAGCCCGCCGAGACCCGCATGGGGAAGGGCAAGGGCGCCCCGGAAGGGTGGATCGCGACCGTGAGGCCCGGCACCGTCATGTACGAGATGGAGGGCGTCACCCCGGAGGTGGCCAAGGAGGCCTTCCGGCTGGCGGCCAACAAGCTGCCCATTCCGACGAAATTCTTGACGAGGGATATCTTCGATGAAGAGTAAGGACATCAAGGACCTGAGTGTCGATGAGCTCCGGGTGAAGGAGCGGGATCTCACGGACGAGCTCTTCCGGTTGAAAATCCGCCACACGACGGGGCAGCTGGACTCCCCCGCGGCGCTGAAGAATGTCCGCCGGGACATCGCCCGCATCAAAACCGCCATGAAGCAGAAGGAGCTGCAGAAATAGGTATGGACCAGAGGGGAAACAAGCGGACCATCAAGGGAGTCGTCGTCAGCGACACGATGGACAAGACCGTCGTCGTGAAGACCGAGCGGCTCGTCAAGCACACGGGTTTCCGGAAATACGTGCGGCAGCACCAGAAGTACAAGGCCCATGACGAGCGCAACGAGTGCGGCGTGGGCGACACGGTGCTGATCGTGGAGTCCCGTCCTCTGAGCCGGGATAAGCGCTGGAGAGTGCGTGAAATCCTGGAAAAAGCGAAGTAGCCCGGGGTCGGAAACAGCAGGGTTGAACGGGGTGTCGATATGATTCAGATGCGTACCATTTTGAACGCCGCAGATAACTCGGGTGCCAAGAAGGTGTCCTGCATCGGCGTGCTGGGCGGATCGCGGAAGCGAACCGCCACCGTGGGGGATGTGATCGTGGTGTCCGTCAAGGAGGCCATCCCCAACGCGAAGGTGAAGAAAGGCGACGTCATGAAGGCGGTCGTCGTCCGGACGAAGAAGGAGGTCCGGCGGACCGACGGGACGTACCTCAAGTTCGACGACAACTCGGCGGTGCTCATCAACAACCAGATGGAGCCCGTGGGGACGCGCATTTTCGGGCCCGTGGCCCGCGAGCTCCGCGCCAAACAGTTCATGAAGATCATCTCGCTGGCTCCGGAAGTGCTGTGAGCCGCAGAGGACAGGGAACGAGCATGCAGACGAACCGACTGAAAAAAGGCGACACGGTAAAGGTCATCGCCGGCAGGGAAAAAGGGAAGACCGGCAAGGTCACGAAGATCCTGGCCGACGGCAGCAAGGTCGTGGTCGAGAAGCTCAACATGATCAAGCGCCACCAGCGGCCCGACCAGAAAAGCAAGGGCGGGATCATGGAGAAGGAAGCCCCGCTGGACGCCTCCAACGTTTCCCCCCTGTGCGCGAAATGCGCCACCGGGGTCCGCGTCGGGTTCAAGACCCTCGAGGACGGCAAGAAGGTGCGCTTCTGCCGGGCCTGCAACGAGCAGCTCGATCAATAACCGGGGATAGAGACCAATGGCAAGACTCAAAGACTACTACAAGAGCGAAGTCGTCCCGGCCATGATGAAACAGTTCGGGTACAGCAACACCATGCAGGTGCCCCGGCTGGAGAAGATCATCGTGAACATGGGCCTGGGCGAGGCGATCCAGAACGTCAAGATCCTCGAGAGCGCGTCGGCGGAGATCGGGGCCCTGACGGGGCAGAAGCCCGTCATCACGAAGGCCCGCAAGTCCATCGCCACCTTCAAGCTGCGCAAGGGCATGTCCATCGGCTGCATGGTGACCCTGCGCCAGGAGAGGATGTACGAGTTCTTCGACCGGCTGGTGAACGTGGCGCTTCCCCGGATCCGCGATTTCCGGGGCATTCCGCCCAGCTCCTTCGACGGCCGCGGCAACTTCGCCATGGGGATCAAGGAGCAGTTCATCTTTCCCGAGATCGACTACGACAAGATCGACAAGGTCAAGGGCATGAACGTGGTCATCGTCACGACGGCGCGGACCGACGAGGAGGCCCGGCATCTGCTGAGGCTCATGGGGATGCCCTTCAGGAATTAGGAAAGCAGACGGAGGAACACCTTGGCTAAGAAGTCCCTGATTGCAAAAGCGAAGCGACAGAAGAAGTTTTCCGTCCGAGAGTACAACCGCTGCCCGATCTGCGGGAGGCCCCGGGCGTACTACCGCAAGTTCAACATGTGCCGCATCTGCCTGCGCAAGTACGCCTCCTGGGGCGAGATCCCCGGCGTGATCAAATCGAGCTGGTAGACGGGGAGGAGCAAGGATTTATGGGTATGACCGATCCGATCGCGGATATGCTGACGAGAGTGCGCAACGCCAACCGGATGAAGTTCCGCAGCGTGAACGCCCAGCTCTCGAGGGTGAACCTGGAGATTGTCAAGGTCCTCAAGCGGACCGGCTACATCAGCGGGTTCGACGTGAAGAAGGACGCCAACAAGAAGGACGTCCTCAAGATCTACCTCAAGTACACGGACACGAAGGGCCGCATCATCCAGGACCTCCAGCGGGTGAGCAAGCCGGGCCGGAGGATCTACGTATCGAGCAAGAAGATCCCCAAGGTGTTCAACGGCTTCGGGGTGGCCATCGTGTCGACGCCCCGGGGGATCATGACGGACAAGGAAGCCAGGCAGCAGAACGTGGGCGGCGAGATCGTCTGCAACGTCTGGTAAGCGCAAGTCAGGAGAGACACCCATGTCACGAATCGGGAAAAAAATCATCGCTCTGCCGGACAAGGTGACGGTCGGCGTCGCCGGCGGCGAGATCAAGGTGACCGGTCCCAAGGGGACCCTCTCGCGGGCGCTGCCCCGGGACATCGAAATCGTGCAGGAGGGCAAGACCCTCACCGTGAAGACCACCCACGAGGGCCGCAGGGCCGGCGCCCTGCACGGCCTCATGCGGACGCTCGTGGCCAACATGGTCACGGGGGTGAGCGCGGGCTTCACGAAGGGCCTCGAGATCTCCGGCGTGGGTTTCCGCGCCGAGCTGGCGGGCACGACGCTCAAGCTGTTCGTGGGCTACTCCGTGCCCCTGACGTACGAAGTCCCGGAGGGGATCGCCGTGAAGGTCGAGAAGCTAACGAGCCTCACCGTCTCCGGGATCGACAAGGAGCTGGTGGGCCGGGTTGCCGCCGAGATCCGCGCCAAGCGCAGGCCCGAGCCCTACAAGGGCAAGGGGATCCGCTACGCGGGCGAGGTCGTGCGGCGCAAGGTCGGCAAGTCCGCCGGCGCATAAGGCATCCGGGTCTATAACCCCATACTCACGAAGAGGGCAGAACATTGTTATCGTCAGCCAAGAAGATCCAGAAGGTCAGGGACAAGCGCAAGAAGCGTGTCCGGGGCAAAGTGGCAGGGACGGCCGGGCGGCCTCGCCTCGCCGTGTTCCGCAGCGCCCGGCACATCTACGTGCAGGCCGTCGACGACGAGGCCGGCCGGACGCTGGCCGAGGCCTCCACGCGCAGCAAGGAGATCGCCGAGGCGATCGCGAAGATGAACAAGACGGCCGCCGCCGCCGAGGTCGGCAAGCTCATGGCGAAGAAGCTTGCAGTCCTGCAGATCGAATCGGCGGTGTACGACCGGGGCGCGTTCCTCTATCACGGCCGGGTGAAGGCCCTGGCCGAGGGGGCACGGGAAGCGGGCCTGAAATTCTAGAGAACGAAACGCTTGAAAAGGGAGTGACCGTTGGATAGGGACAGAAAAGAATTCATGGTGGAAGAGACGGAGATCCTGGACCGCGTCGTGGCGATCAACCGCACGGCCAAGGTCGTCAAGGGCGGCCGGCGGTTCCGGTTCAGCGCCATCGTGGTCGTCGGGGACGGCAAGGGTTCCGTCGGCGCCGGGCTCGGGAAGGCCAACGAGGTGCCCGAGGCGATCCGCAAGGGGATGGAAAAGGCCCGCAAGAGCATGGCGAAGGTCTCCATCGGCAACCGGACGATACCCCACGAAATCGTCGGGGAATACGGGGCCGGCCGCGTCATGCTGAAGCCCGCCTCGGAAGGGACGGGCCTCATCGCGGGCGGCGCCGTCCGTGCGGTGCTGGAAGTGGCGGGCGTCCAGAACGTGCTGACGAAGTGCCTGGGCTCCCACAACCCCCACAACCTCGTCAAGGCGACCCTCAACGGGCTGCGCAGGCTCCGTACCGCCGGGCAGATCGCGGCGTTGAGAGGCAAGGACGTAGCCGACATTTAACGATTGTCCGAGGATGCAACCGTGGAAAAGAAGCTGAAGATCACACTGGTGAAGAGTTCCATCGGGCGGCCCGAGAAGCAGCGCAAGGTACTGCGCGGCATGGGGCTCGTACGGATGAACCGGAGCGTGACGCTCCAGGATACCCCCGAGGTCCGGGGCATGGTCGGCAAGGTAAGCCATCTTGTGGCCGTAGAAGAAATCAGCGGGTGAGCGCGATGAACCTGAGCGAACTGAGGCCCCCCGAGGGGTCGAGGAAGAAACGGAAGAGGATCGGCCGCGGCGACGGGTCCGGCCACGGCGGGACCTCCACGAAGGGGCACAAGGGCCTCAAGGCCCGTTCGGGCCACAACTCCCGTCCGGGCTACGAGGGAGGCCAGATGCCGCTTTCCCGCCGGCTCCCCAAGAAGGGGTTCAAGAACGTGTTCCGCAAGGAGATCGTCATCGTCAACCTGGGCGAGCTCAACCGGTTCTCCGGGGAGGCCCCCGTCGATGCGGCGGCCCTGCTGGCGGGCGGCGTGATCCGGCGGACGGGCGACGGGATCAAGGTCCTCGCCAAGGGGACGATCGAGAAGGCCCTCACCGTGAGGGTGAACGCCATCAGCCAGGCCGCGAAAGAGAAGATCGAGGCGGCCGGCGGCAAGGTCGAGGTCATCGGATAAGGGGTCATCGGATTTGATCGGCGGACTCAAAAACATCCCGAAAATTCCCGAGCTCCAGAAGCGCATCGCGTTTACGTTCCTGCTTCTGGCCGTCTACCGGGTCGGGGCCCACGTGCCCACGCCCGGCATCGACACGGCTGCGCTCGCCGCGTTCTTCGACCAGGCCCGGGGGTCCCTGCTGGGGCTCTTCGACCTGTTCGCGGGCGGTGCGCTGTCGAACCTCTCGGTCTTTGCCCTGGGGATCATGCCCTACATCAGCGCCTCGATCATCCTGCAGCTGCTGACGATCGCCATCCCGCACCTGGAGCGGCTCTCGAAGGAAGGCGATGCGGGGAGGCGCAAGATCACCCAGTACACGCGCTACGGCACGGTGCTGCTGTCCCTCATCCAGGGGTTCGGCATTGCCGTGGGGCTGGAGAACATGGCAGGGCCGACGGGCGCCTCCATCGTGATCACCCCCGGGTGGGGTTTCCGCCTCATGACGGTCATCACGCTCACGGCCGGTACGGCCTTTATCATGTGGCTGGGCGAACAGATCACGGAGCGCGGGATCGGCAACGGGATCTCGCTCATCATCTTCGCCGGCATCGTCTGCCGGGGCCCGGAGGGCGTCCTGAACACCTTCCGCCTCGTGTCCACGGGGGAGATGGGGATTCTCGCGGTGATCTTCCTGTTTGCCTTCATGGTCGCCGTCGTCGGCGCCATCGTCTTCATGGAGACGGGGCAGCGGCGGATTCCCGTGCAGTACGCCAAGCGGATCGTGGGAAGAAAAATGTACGGCGGGCAGACGACGCACCTGCCGCTCAAGATCAACACCTCGGGCGTCATCCCGCCCATTTTCGCGTCGTCGATCATCATGTTCCCGGCGACCCTGGCCCAGTTCATCCCCCATCCGTGGATGAAGGCCGTCTCGGACATGCTGGTCCCCGGGGCTGTTCTCTACGAGACGATCTATGTCGCGTTCATCGTGTTCTTCTGTTTCTTCTACACGGCCGTCGTGTTCAACCCGACCGACGTGGCCGAGAACATGAAGAAGCACGGGGGGTTCGTCCCGGGCATCCGGCCGGGGAAGAAAACGGCCGAGTACATCGACCACGTGCTGAGCCGGCTGACCTTCAGCGGGGCCATCTACGTTTCGGCGGTCTGCGTGCTTCCGAGCATCATGATGGTCTACTTCAACGTTCCCTTCTACTTCGGCGGGACGGCGCTGCTGATCGTCGTGGGCGTGGCGCTCGACACGGCGGGACAGATCGAGACGCACCTGCTGGCGCGGCAGTACGAAGGGTTCCTCAAGAAGGGGCGTCTGGCCAAGCGGCGGTAAGGAGACCCGGTCATGATCATCTTGAAATCTCGGCAGGAGATTGAAAAGATGAGAAAGAGCAACGCCCTCGTCGCGGCGATCCTGGAGGAACTCAAGAAGAAGATCAGGCCGGGGGTGAAAACGATCGAGCTGGATCGGCTCTCCGAGGAAATGGCCCTCAAGAAAGGGGCCCGGCCGGCCTTCAAGGGATATCGGGGGTACCCCTACTCCCTGTGCACCTCGGTCAACAGCGAGGTGGTGCACGGGATGCCCTCGGAGCGGGAGCTGAAGGAAGGCGACATCGTCAGCCTCGATTTCGGCATCCTCAACGACGGCTACTACGGGGATGCGGCGGTCACGGTTCCCGTGGGGGAGATCGCCCCGGCGGCAAAGCGGCTGCTCCGGGTCACGGAAGAGGCCCTGCACCGGGGCATTGCGGAGGTCAGGGCGGGGAATCGCATCGGCGACATCTCCGCCGCCATCCAGGGCCACGCGGAGGCTGCGGGTTTCTCGGTGGTGAGGGATCTCGTGGGGCACGGCATCGGCAAGAACCTCCATGAGGACCCCCAGGTCCCCAATTACGGTTCCAGCGGCCGGGGGATCGAGCTGAAAGCGGGCATGGTGTTCGCCATCGAGCCCATGGTCAACGAGGGCACCTACCGGGTGGACATCCTCCGCGACGGCTGGACGGTCGTGACGGCCGACGGGAAGCTGTCGGCCCATTTCGAGCACTCGGTGGCGATTACGGAAAACGGGCCGGTCATCCTGAGCCGGATCGGCTGAACGCAGGGAGCATATGGCTAAAGAAGAACCCATTGAGGTGGAAGGCACGGTCATCGAGACGCTGCCGAACGCCATGTTCCGGGTGGAACTGGAAAACGGGCACCGCGTGCTGGCCCACATCTCGGGAAAGATGCGGATGCATTTCATCAAGATCCTCCCGGGCGACAAGGTGACGGTGGAGCTGTCGCCCTACGACCTGACGCGGGGCCGGATCACCTACCGGTCGAAGTAGGGCGCAAGACGGCCGCGGGCCGATGGAGAAAAAGGGGGTTTCGTCGTGAAAGTAAGACCTTCCGTGAAAAAGATGTGCGACAAGTGCAAGATCATCAAACGCCACGGCGTCGTGCGGGTGATCTGCGAAAACCCGAAGCACAAGCAGCGCCAGGGATAACACAAGACCATTCGAGGAGGCCCGAGCAGTGGCAAGAATTGCAGGCGTTGACCTACCGAAGAACAAGCGCATGGAGATCGCCCTGACCTACATCTACGGGATCGGCCGCTCCAAGTCGAGGGAGATCCTCCGCGAGGCGGGCATCCCCTACGAAACGAAGACGGACGTGATCACCGACGCGGAAGTCACGGCCATCCGCAGCATCATCGACCGGGAACACAAGGTGGAGGGCGACCTGCGCCGGGAGATTTCCATGTCGATCAAGCGGCTCATGGACGTCGGTACGTACCGGGGGCTGCGGCACCGCAAGGGGCTTCCCAGCCGCGGGCAGCGCACGCACACCAACGCCCGGACGCGCAAGGGACCCCGCCGGGCGATCGCCGGGAAGAAGAAGTAAACACGACATTCGACAGCTGGAGGGCACATGGCCAGTCCGAGGAGAAAGACCGGAAAGAAGCGAGAGAAAAAGAACGTCCCCGAGGGGATCGCCCACATCCAGTCGACGTTCAACAATACCATCGTCACCATCACCGACCTGACCGGAAACGTCATTTCCTGGGCGTCCTCCGGGATGTCGGGGTTCAAGGGCTCCCGGAAAGGGACCCCCTTTGCGGCCCAGATGGCCGCCGAGAGCGCCGTGAAGAAGGCCAAGGAGCAGGGCCTGCGTTCCGTCCGGGTCTACGTAAAGGGGCCGGGCTCGGGCCGGGAGTCGGCGCTGAGGGCGCTGCAGGCGGCGGGGCTGACGATCAGCCTGATCCGCGACGTCACGCCCATTCCCCACAACGGCTGCCGTCCGCCGAAGCGAAGGCGCGTGTAATCTCACAGACGAACGATTCATCGACCCACAGGGAGGAAGAACTTGGCACGTTACAGAGGCTCAGAATGCAGGCTTTGCCGTCGTGAAGGCCTGAAGCTGTTTTTCAAGGGTGACCGCTGCTACACCGAGAAGTGCGCGTTCGAGCGGCGGGGCTATGCACCCGGCGAGCACGGGCAGGCGAGGAAGAAGCACTCCGACTACGGCGTCCAGCTTCGCGAGAAGCAGCGCCTGAAGAGGATGTACGGGCTGCTCGAAAAGCAGTTCCGGGGCTACTTCGAGCGGGCCGACCGCATGAAGGGCATCACGGGCTCGAACCTCCTGATGCTCCTGGAGCGCAGGCTCGACAACGTGGTGTTCCGGCTGGGCTTTGCCCCGTCCCGGAACGACGCGCGGCAGCTCGTGCGCCACAGCCATTTCCTCGTCAACGGCAGGAAGGTCAACATCCCCTCGTACACGGTGCGGAAAGACGACGTCGTCGAGTTGCGAGAGAAGAGCCGGAAGGTTCTCCCCATCCTCGATTCCCTCGAAACGGTGGCCCGCAGGGGCATCCCGGGGTGGCTGGAGCTGGACAAGGACAACTTCAAGGGCGTCGTGAAGACCATCCCGACGCGTGAAGACATCACCATGCCCGTCCAGGAACAGCTGGTGGTCGAGCTTTATTCCAAGTAACCTGTCAGGAGCCGCTCCGGACGAGCTTCCGGGCGATAACCCCTATCCCAGGCGGTTTGCGAGCCTGATAGCCAGAGGGAAAATTGATTATGCAGAGAAACTGGCGCAGCCTGATCCGGCCGAAACGGATCGAGATCGACGAGAAGACCCACAGCAAGTCCTACGCGGAATTCACCATCCAGCCCCTCGAGAGGGGCTACGGCATTACCCTGGGGAACTCGCTGCGGCGCGTGCTGCTGTCCTCCATCCAGGGGGCGGCCATCGTGTCCGTTCGGTTCGACAAGGTCCTCCACGAGTTTTCCTCCATCCCGGGCGTCAAGGAGGACGTGACGGACATCATCCTGAACCTCAAGGGAGTCCGCCTGAAGCTCCACGGCGACGTCCCCCGGACGATCAAGATCGACGCCGCGAAGTCGGGTCCCGTCAAGGCCGGCGACATCATCACGGACGCCCACGTGGAGGTCCTCAACCCCGATCACTACATCGCCACCCTGACAACGGGGGGCAAGATGAAGGCCGAGATGGTCGTGAAAATGGGGAAGGGCTATGTCATGGCCAAGCGCGAGCGCGATCCCGAGCAGCCCGAGGGCACCATCAACATCGACGCCATCTTCTCGCCCATCAAGAAGGTGAGTTACACCGTCAGTCACGCCCGCGTGGGCCAGATCACCGATTTCGACAAGCTCGTCCTCGAGGTGTGGAGTGACGGCAGCGTGCAGCCCGAGGATGCCGTCGCCTTTGCGGCCAAGATCCTGAAGGACCAGCTCGACATCTTCATCAACTTCGAAGAGACGGAGGAGGAGAAGATCCAGGAAGAGGCCGGGCAGAGCGAGAAGCTCAGCGAGAACCTCCTGAAGAGCGTGGACGAGCTGGAGCTCTCCGTGCGGTCGGCCAACTGCCTGAAGAATGCGGGCATCCACATCATCGGCGAACTGGTGCAGAAGACGGAAGCGGAGATGCTCAAGACCCGCAACTTCGGCCGCAAGTCCCTCAACGAAATCAAGGAGATCCTCTCCGAGATGGGGCTTTCGCTCGGGATGAAGATCGACTGGCCGCCCAAGGGCAGGGAAGAGGCCGCCAGCGCCGACTGACATTAACAACCGGAAAGGATTTTGTTCATGCGACACGGGGTAGGCGGAAGAAAGCTTGGCAGGACCACGAGCCATCGCACGGCCATGCTTCGCAATATGGTGACGTCGTTTCTGAAGTTCGAGAAGATCGAGACCACCGACGCCAAGGCCAAGGAGCTCAGGCGGGTGGCCGAGAAGATGATCACGCTGGCCAAGCAGGGGGGGCTCCATGCCCGCCGGCAGGCCGCGGCGGTGATCCGGGACAAGGATGTCGTGAAGAAGCTCTTTGACGAGATCGGCGCCCGGTTCGCCGATCGCCAGGGCGGGTACACCCGGATCGTCAAGACGGGTTTCCGTGCCGGCGACAGCGCCCCCATGGCCGTCATCGAGCTGATGGTGAAGCCCGCCGAGAAGAAGGGCAAGAAGGAAAAGGCGGCGAAGAAGGAAAGCAAGCCCAAGGCGGCGCCGAAGGCCAAGAAGGAGCCCAAGGCCAAGAAGGAGCCCAAACCGAAGGCCGAGAAGGAAGCGAAAGAGAAAAAGCCGGCGGCGAAGAAGGCAACCGCCAAGAAGGCGGCGCCGAAAAAAGAAGAATAGGGCCGTCTCACAAGACCGATGCAAGGCAGGGGCGATCGCCCCTGCCTTTTTCATTTGTGCCCCGCGCCCATTGCTTTGCCCTTGATTTCCGCCGGGAAACATTATAAAAACAGCGATCCGAGGTATCCGGAAGAAAGGAGGATGATCGTTATGGCGGAGGAAAAAATCGGCGAAATCGTAAAATTCTTCGCGAAGCCCAGCGTCGCGGCGATCAAAATCACCGCCGGTGACGTGAATGTGGGAGACACGCTCAAGTACGTCGGCCACACAACGAGTTTCGAGAACGTCATCGAGTCCATGGAGGTCAACAACGCGAAGGTCGAAAAGGCCGTTGTGGGGGACTACATCGGCGTGAAGGTGACGGACCGGTGCAGGCCGGGGGATGAGGTCTTCAAGGTCATCCCGGACTGAGACCGCTTCGCGGTGAGGCCTACGGCCTCCGAAGTTAGGAAGTTGGGAAGTTAAGAAGCTGAGAAGAGCGGACAAATCCTTTCCGCTCTTCGTCCATCTGCTCTAGGACAGGGCCGCGGGAGATTCCTATCCCGTGGCCTTTTTGTTTTTTCCGGGGGACGCGTGACAAAGAGGTTGCCCGGGGCGGCGGGGCTGTGGTAATTTGCGCCGACGACGCACAGAGAGGGTCTCGGGTATAGGGTGTCGGGTCTAGGGAAAGCGACAATCCCGCGCCTAGCCAACGAGAACGCTCTCGGTCCTTGCACCGCTGAACCCGTGGTCTGGGAACCCATGACTCTTGATCCCCTTTCGTATCTTGACAGTCTGAAGAGTGCCGGCATCCGGCCCGGGTTGGGGCCTGTCAGAAGGCTGCTCGAACGGCTGGGGAACCCCCAGGACTTTCCCCGCAGTATTCTCGTGGGGGGCACCAACGGCAAGGGCTCCATCGCGACGAGCCTGGCTTCCGTCCTGCAGGCCGCCGGATGCCGCGTCGGGCTCTACACGTCGCCCCACCTCGTCGATTTCCGGGAGCGGATCCGGGTGGACGGGGTTCCGATTTCGGAGGAGGACCTCGGGCGGCGCATCCTGCGGGTGCGCAGGGCGAATCGGGAAGGGGTCACCTACTTTGAATTCACGACGGCCCTCGCCTTCCTGCATTTTGTCCGAAGCCGGGTCGATTGGGCCGTTCTCGAGGTGGGGATGGGCGGCAGGCTCGACGCCACCAATGTCGTCACGCCCGAACTGTCCGTCGTCTCGAACGTGGCGATGGACCATGCCGAGTACCTGGGCCCGCGCCTGGCCGATGTCGCCCGGGAGAAGGCGGGAATTGTCAAGCCGCATCGCGCGTGCGTGACGGCCGCCCGGCAGGCCCCCGTGCTGGCCGTTCTGGAAGAGGTCTGCCGGCGCAGGAGGGCTCGCCTGCTGCGGGTGGGCCGGGAGATCCGGGTCCGCTCGAAGCCGGACGGCTCGCTGGATTGCCGGGGCCCGTCGCTCGAGCTCGAGAATGTCTCGCTCGCCCTGCGGGGGCCGCACCAGCGGGAAAACGCCGCGTGCGTCCTGGGGTCCCTCGGGGTCCTGCGCGAACGGGGTTTCAACGTCGGCGACGAAGCCATCCGCAAAGGCCTCGCGGCGGTGCGCTGGGAAGGGCGGATGGAGGTCGTGGGCAGGCGGCCCACCGTCCTCCTGGACGGCGCCCACAACCCGGCCGGCGCGGCGGCGCTTGCGAAGGCCCTGAACGAATTCGAATACCGGCGGCTTACCCTGGTCTTGGGAATTCTCGCCGACAAGGACTGGAAGGGGATGCTACGCCGGCTCGCACCGCTGGCTCATCGCATCATCGTGACGCGTCCGCCGGAGCAGAGGGCCCAGGCGCCCGATGTTCTGGCCGGCGAGGCGAGGCGCTGGAACCGAAACGTGGCCGTGGCGGACAATCCCCGGCAGGCGGTGCACGATGCCCTCCGGGATGCCGGCCGGGAGGATCTCGTCTGTATCGCGGGGTCGCTCTACCTCGTGGGGGCGGTGCGCCCGCTCTTTATCCCATCGAAAGGATCCGGGCTGGTCGGAACATGACCCTTCATCGGAACGACAGGAGAATGGCAACCCTGTGCCGGGCGTCCTGGCTCGTCCCCGTGCTCCTTCTGTTTCTGGCCGTTTCCGCAGGCGCACAGCAGGGGCTCGACCTGAAAAAGGCGCAATCGGGGCCCGTGCAAATCGAGGCAGACCGCCTCAGCTACGACCAGGAATCGGACATCTATCGGGCCGAGGGCAACGTGGTCATCACCTTCACGGGCGGCTTCCTGAAGGCGGACTCGGTAACGCTCAACCCGACGAGCGGCGATGCCTGGGCTCACGGCCATGCCCTTCTGCAGAGCGAAGGCGACACCCTGGAAGGCGACATCATCGAGCTCAACCTCGAAACGAAGGAAGGCGTGGCGCGCGACGGGCGCATGTTCTTCGTCCGGAATCACCTCTTCGTCACGGGGAGCGAAATCGAAAAATCGGGCGAGGCCACCTACCGGATCAAGGACGGGACGGCCACGACCTGCGACGGCCCCGTGGCCGACTGGCGCTTCACCGGCAAAGAGGTGGATGTCACCGTCGACGGTTACGGCACCCTGAAGAACGGCACCTTCCAGGTCCGCGACACTCCCGTCGTGTGGCTTCCCTGGGCGATGTTCCCCGCGAAAACGACGCGCCAGACGGGGCTGCTGTTCCCCTACGTGGGGTACTCGCAGGACAAGCTGGGCTTCGATGCGGAAATCCCGTTCTACTGGGCCATCTCGAAGAGCACCGACGCCACGCTGTACACGCGGTACATGGACAAACGGGGGGTGAAGGAAGGCCTCGAGTTTCGGTACCAGCCCAGCACGAGCACCTACGGCCTGTTCTACGGGGATTTCCTGAAGGACCAGTGGACGGGGTCGGACACCCCGGGGGGGATCTCCCGCACCTGGACGGAGAAGCAGGACCGGTGGTCGTGGTACTGGAACCACGAAACAACCTTCAGCCCCGGCTTGACCTTCCGGTCGGACCTCAAGAAGGTTTCCGACATCTACTACTTCAGGGATTTCGATTCGCACAACTACTACCGCGATCACTACGCGGGCAGCCTGAACCGCAAGTTCGAGCGGGTTTCCTTTCTGGCCAACGAGCAGCTCACGAGCTACGACTCCACGGCGAGGCTCGTCAAGGAGTGGCGCAACGTCAACCTGACGG